>CBKYSX010000535.1:0-3756 GCA_966690745.1 uncultured Ardenticatenales bacterium | reverse complement strand
ATGGCGACCTCCTCGCCATCGCCCTGCTCCATGACACCCTTGAAGACACCAACCTTTTTATCGAAGACCTGCGGGATGCAGTGGGAGCCGACATTGCCAACGGGGTCGAACTGCTCACCAAAGAAGAAGTTCCGCAGGGTCAAAAAGAGGTGCGGGATAGTGCCTACTACTCCAACATCATCAACGGCGGCGAAGCTGTGCGCCTCGTCAAATGTGCCGACCGCCTCGACAACCTGCGCGGACTCCAAACCCTCAACAACCCCCCCCGTTGGACAAAATACGTTACCGAAACCCACACCCACATCCTCCCCATCGCCGAAATGACGGATGGGGTCTTGTATCAAAAGCTCGTGGAAATAATTGACTAATTGAGGCTGGGAATCAGGCTGGGAGTCTACAACGTCCCCGTTGTGGATAGCATAAACTCACTTCCACTATTTCCTCTGCTAAGATTACAACGCAAAGCCCCCCTCTTGGGAGGGGGGAAGGGGGGTGGGTTGCCGTTTATCATTCCCGCCAATAAAAAAAGGGTCGGAACCACCCGACCCTTCAACCCTTTAGGGTTTCGTTCTCTTAGCACGGGGTTTGGACCCGGTGTCCACATATCCTACACCGGAATCAACGCCATCACCTCCCGACAGGCTTCCTCACAGGCGTGGCACGCCTCGGCGCAGACACGGCAATGCGTGTGCATCTCCGCATGTTTCTCACATTCCGCCCCACACGCCTGACACGCCGTCATACACGCCTGCACCATCGTGCGAACCACATTCCAATCCGCGTACCCCTGCCGGGACAATATACGCCCTGTGGTCGCACACACATCGGCGCAATCAAGATTCAAGCGGATACAGGCGCGAAGCATCTCAATATGACTTTCATTCAAACAGGCATCGGCGCAATTCGTACAGACCTGGGCGCAATCGAAACAGGCTTCGATACAGCGCGTAATTGTATCGGCATCCAGCGTCCAGGGCTGGGGATGGGTTTGAAGCATTTCTTTGGTGTGGTGCATCGTATTCTCCTTTGTTCGATGAGGTGGTGAACTATCCTTAAAAGTATAGCCACCCCCTCAAACCAACGATTGGAGGATACAACGTCCCCGTTGTGTCCCATCCGTTGCCGACGCAAGAAGTACTGGAACACAACCCCGCCCACCCCCAAAAAACCCAACCCGTCAGGGTTTCGTTCTCTTAGCCCGGGGTTGAAACCCCGTGTCCTATTGCCTACCTCGTAATCACCGTTTCCCCAATCCGTTCCCTATCTACCCCCTGCGCCTTCAACGGCGCAACATAATCCGCCTCCACATCCGGCACATACACCCGCAAGAGCTCCATCGTGTCATCAATAGGAACCAGCCTATAGTCGCCCAACGACGCGGGCAACACAATCGAATGACCTCGCCCCATCGGAAAATCCTGACCATCCCACTCCAATCGCCCCCGCCCGCTGATCACCGTCAAAATCTCAAAAGAGCCGGGCGATGTTGTGGCGGTATAAGCCTGACCGAACTGCCACCGTTCCAGCGCAAAATAGGGGCAGGCAATCAACAACTGTCGGGTTTCATCCAAACGAAGGGGCGGAATCGTCCCACGCGGCGCAGGGGTCAAATCACTCACCGCCAACGCTTTTTCGATATGCAATTCACGGGGGTGCCCTGTTTTGGCATCCGTGCGTCCGTAATCGTAAACCCGATAGGTCAAATCCGATTTCTGCTGAATCTCAAACAGCGTAATCCCTGCATCAATCGCATGAATCGTCCCCGCCGGAACAAAGACCACCTCCCCCGCCCGGACGGGCAAACGATGAAACAACGGCTCCACCTGATTCCCCGCAATCGCCCCGGCAAATTCAGCTTTCGTAACGGGGGCTTTCAACCCGTACAACACAGTCGCGCCGGGGGTCGCCTCAAGGATATACCACGCCTCCGTTTTGCCATGAAAACCCGTCGCATGTTCGTGCGTGTGGGCATAGTTGTCATCGGGGTGTACCTGAATCGAAAGCGGCTGGGCGGCATCCAGAAACTTTGCCAGCAGGGGAAAATCCTTGCCATATCGCGCCATCGTGCGCGTTCCCACCAATGCCTCGCCATACTGTTCCAACACATCCGATAAACGCCTATCTATCAGCGGACCGTTCCAAATACGGTTGCTGTCGTACACCTGCCACGTTTCGCCAATCCGTTCGGGTCGCCAGTCCACCGGCAGATTCAGCCATTCGGGGAGGCGCGTCCCCCCCCAAATCGGGGTAACAATCTTCGGTTCCGTAAATAAGGGATACAGCCGGGTTAAATCACTCATCGCTTGAAAATTCTCTTTGCTTCGGTTGTTAATCATAAAAGGTATAATACACAAACTCCCCCATCCGAATGAATCCATAAATGCCGGGAGTCCACAGCGTCCGCGCTGTAGAGAGCCGCCTACCATCAACCTAGATTTCTGCTGTGACAGTTAAGGGTAGCGCAGAGAAAGACCATTCTCCCCCTCTTGGGAGGGGGTTGGGGGGTGGGTTGCCGTTGCGCCCGCCACTCTTCACTAAAAAAGCACAACACCCCGTTGGGGCGGGGTGTTGTACCGGGTGGGTCGGCTCTACTTTGTGGAGGAGAAGTAGTTCTTTTGTTTTCCACTATCATTACACCATCTCCCCGTAAAAAGTTCATTAAGAAATCGCTTAAACCTTTTTAACACAATACAGCTACCGATACCCTGAAAGGAAACTCCATGCCCCGCTACATCGCCTTTCTCCGTGCCATCAACGTGGGTGGTCACAATGTCAAAATGGATACCCTGCGTACCCTCTTTCAATCCTTAAATCTCAAAAATGTTGAAACCTTCATCGCCAGTGGCAATGTTATCTTTGAGAGCGATAGGGATGATACGAAGATATTGGAGCAGGAAATCGAAAAAACGTTGGAATCAGCACTGGGCTATGAAGTCGCCACCTTCCTCCGTACCGACACGGAAGTTGCACAAATTGCCGCCGCTCCCCCCTTCACCCCCGACGAAATCGCCGCCGCCCACACCCTGAATATCGGTCTGGTGAGGGACGACTTGGCTCAGACCTCCATCGAAACCATCCTCACGTTCAACAGCGATATTGACGAGTTTCGGGTAGAGGGGCGCGAGGTCTACTGGCTCTGCCGGACCAAACAAAGCGATTCCACCTTTTCCAATGCTGTGTTTGAACGCAAACTCAAACAAAAATCCACATGGCGCGGGGTGAACACCTTGCAACGCCTCGCCAAAAAATATCCCCCCTTAAAATCCTAACCTTATAAACTCGACCCGTGCAACCTATATTCTTGCCTGTGCGTAAGGGGTTATCAATAGAAGCAATAGCCGTACAAAACGAAAGGAATCATCATGAATCTTCTCGCATGGATTGTGGTCGGCGCGATTGCGGGCTGGCTGGCGGGCTATCTCACCCGCACCAATGAAGGTTTAGTCGGCAATATTATTCTGGGCATTGTCGGCGGACTGTTAGGCGGCTTCGTCCTCAACCTTGTCGGCTTCGGGGGCGGTGTCACCGGGATTGACCTGCCCTCCATCTTCACCGCAACGATAGGCGCGGTTCTGCTCATCGTCACCCGCCGGGCACTAACCGGAAGCCGCCGCTAAGTGCAGACCCTCCTGCAACACGGACTGTAGGGGCGACCCTTGTGGTCGCCCGTATTACTCCGCATTTCTTATAGGTTTGTACTTAGCACCACACGGCACTGACAATCAAAAATAGCATAGAAGGATGAACCTACGCCCC
>CBKYSX010000534.1:0-3757 GCA_966690745.1 uncultured Ardenticatenales bacterium | reverse complement strand
TATGGCTCATCACCGCTTGTACTATGCCTACAACCCCACCCACAGAAAATAGCACCCCGGCAGAAGCGAGACCGATTACGATTAATTTTGCCGCGCAGGTGAACAGCACGACTGCCGATTGTGGCGGTTCGTTCCAAAATGTAGGCTTGTCGAATGCCACCGTTTCGTTCAGCGACTTCCGCTTTTATGTGTCAGACGTACGTTTGGTAAACGAACAGGGTGCGGAAGTGCCGGTTTCCCTCACACAAGATGGATTGTGGCAAGTTGAGGATGTGGCTCTGTTAGATTTTGAGAATGCAACGGGAGCCTGTGGGGAAGCCGGAACCGAAGCCATGAATAGTCAAATTGTCGGAACGGTTCCGGGAGGCACTTACAACGGAATCGTTTTCACCCTCGGCGTACCCTTTGAACAAAACCACCTTGACACCACCACTGCCCCTTCACCTCTGAATGTTTCCGCCCTCTGGTGGAACTGGCAGGTGGGCTACAAATTTGTGCGGGTGGATTTGCTCATAGAAGAGGTAGACCCTGCCGGATATAACATCCATTTGGGGAGTACCGGGTGCGTTTCGGATAACAGCAACACGGCCCCCGAAACCGACTGTAGCAAACCTAATCGGGTTGAAGTACGCCTCACTGATTTTGACCCCGCCACCGATACGATTATTGCCGATGCGGGGGCATTGTTGCAACGTACCGACCTGAGCCAAAACGCCCCTGAACCGCCCGGTTGTATGTCCATGACCGCTGACAGCGATTGTGCAGGGGTCTTTACCGGTTTTGGCTTAGACCTAAAAGAAGGGGTCTGTATGAACGGCAACTGCGGTATCCAAACTTTTTTCCGGGTTGAATAAGGAAGGAAGTCAGTATGGTACGCCGTATTATCGCAGTCACCTTTGTGTTGGCAGGGCTTGCTCTTGCGTACTGGTCGTGGCGGGATTTGTTGTTCCCGCCGCCCCCCGACGCGTCGGTTCATACGACCAATGACCCTACTATCGGGCTGGCACCAGAAGCCACCCCGGTTGTGGATGGATATGAATGGAACTTGCCGGAAGGGTTTCCTATACCACAAGTTCCTGCCGATAACCCGATGAGCGCGGAAAAGGTCGAATTGGGGCGACACCTCTTTTACGACACGCGCCTGTCGGGCAACCAGACGCAATCCTGTGCTTCCTGCCACCTTCAATCCTTGGCATTTAGCGATGGACAGGTAGTGGCGGTGGGGTCTACGGGGGAAGTTCATCCCCGTAACTCCATGGCACTGGTTAATTCTGCCTACAACGCGACGCAGACCTGGGCAAACCCCAACCTGACCACATTGGAACGGCAGATCGTAATTCCCATGTTTGGCGAGTTTCCGGTGGAATTGGGTTTGGCGGGGAAAGAGGATGAACTTATTGCACGACTGGCGGTAGAACCGTTGTATCAAACGCTTTTTGCCGCCGCTTACCCCGATGAATCAGAGCCGATTACCGTAGCAAATATTACCAAAGCCTTGGCTTCTTTCACCCGTACCCTGATTTCAGGCAACTCGCCTTATGACCAACACTTGCAGGGGGACGAAACTGCCTTATCCGAGGAGGCAAAACGGGGTATGGATATGTTCTTTAGTGAACGTTTCGAATGCCACCATTGCCATACAGGGTTCAACCTTTCTCTGTCCACCGTCACAGCGAATACCACCTTCCCCGAACGACCCTTCTTCAATACCGGGTTGTACAACCTTGATGGCGAAGGGGCATATCCCTCTAACAATACGGGCGTGCATGAAATTACGGGCAACCCGGAAGATATGGGGCGGTTTCGTCCACCATCTTTGCGTAATGTGGCACTCACTGCGCCTTATATGCACGATGGCTCAATCGCTACTCTTGAAGAAGTACTTGAGACGTACGAAGCCGGAGGGCAATTGCTTGAGGAAGGGGAATATGCCGGGGATGGAAGGGTAAACCCCTATAAAAGCGGTTTTATTCCCGGTTTTACGCTGACTGACCGGGAACGGGCAGACTTGATTGCCTTTCTGGACAGCCTGACTGACGACACCTTTACTACCGACCCGCGTTTTAGTGACCCGTTTGAAGATTCTTCGGCGGAGGATAGCGTGGACGGTTCTTAACCAAACCTTACCAATCACTGATGTGAGTGGGAGAGAATCAAACTGCCCTCAACCTAAAGGATGGGGCTAAAAAATACGGGATACCGGGAAACAATTCCTTTATTAGTGTGGACCTCTGTATTCAATAGCCCTGCCCTTCAAGGGCAGGGGCGGGCGGTTCATGGATGCCATTCTCTTCTACAACGAGGAATTTTCCAATGTCAAAAACAGGTATTTTCATCCTGTTGTCTGTGTTTCTAGTGATGTTGTCTGCTTGTCAGGTTCCCGCCCCCACTGCCGATACCAGTGCGTTGGAGGCGCGGATTGCTACGTTGGAAGCACAACTGAATGGTGCGGACGGTGCCGCCAATGCGGGGGATGTTGCCTCGCTAACCAATCGCATTACCGTGCTGGAAGAAGCGGCGGCACAGGCAAGTAGTGGCGGTGTGACGATGGATCACGGCGAAGAAGCCGTTGAAGGGGAAGAAGGGGCAGAACATGGTACGGAAGCCGTTGCCATGAGTGCGAACCCTTTATTTGATGTCGCGATGGCAATGCACATGATGGATACGGCGGGCTTTCACGCGATGGATGATCGTATTAATGGCGAATCCGCAATTGATGCTACTTATCTTGGAACCGTCAATCGGGTTGCCCGCTTGATAAGTGTGACCCCATGGTCCCCCGACCTTGCGGAAGAAGCTACTACATTCCAGGCGACCTTAGTCGAATTCGCGACAGTGTTGGAAAGCGGAGATGTTGAAGCGGCAAAACCACTTGCCACCCTCGCCCACGAAGAGCAACATGCGTTCTCACATTCCATTGAAACGTGGTTGAACGGGCAGATGGGGATGGAAGGCGAGGGCGACCATTCCCACTAAAAACCTTGCCAAAGCCGCCTGTCGGTAGTACATTCTGCGGGTGTTGTCGTATACCGACAGCACCCGCAGTTCATAAAAGCAATAAAGGAGTTCCTTCCTATGACGGAGTACCGTATTGAGCGTGATTCAATGGGAGAGGTGCGCGTCCCGGCAGATGCCCTCTATGCCGCCCAGACCCAACGCGCTGTAGACAATTTCCCGATTTCCGGGGTACGTTTCGGGCGTGCCTTTATCCGTGCCGTAGGCGTGATTAAAAGTGCGGCGGCGCAAGTAAACGAAGACCTGGGGTTGATGGAGGCAGATTTAAGCCAGGCGATTCAAGCCGCTTCTGCCGAGGTTGCCGACGGCAAATGGGATGCCCATTTCCCGATTGATATTTTCCAAACCGGGTCGGGCACATCCACCAACATGAACGCCAATGAGGTGATTGCCAACCGTGCCGCCACCATTCTGGGACGCAAGGTTCACCCCAACGATCATGTGAACATGGGGCAATCTTCCAATGATGTGATTCCCACAGCGATTCACGTTGCCGCCTATCTTGAAACGGTGGACAACCTGATTCCTGGACTGGAATATTTACATCAAAGTTTGCTGGACAAAGCCGCCAAATACGACCATGTGGTCAAAACAGGGCGCACCCACCTGATGGATGCGATGCCTGTACGGGTATCGCAGGAAGTGGGCGGATGGGCGGCACAGGTGGAATTGAGTATCGAGCGTGTCAAAGCCTCTCTGCCCCGCGTGGGGGAACTGGCGCAGGGGGGTACGGCAGTGGGGA
>CBKYSX010000533.1:0-3758 GCA_966690745.1 uncultured Ardenticatenales bacterium | reverse complement strand
TTGCAACAAACATGGGAAGGCAGAGCCGCCGATGCCTTCTTCCGCGAGATGAATCAGGTGCTTCTGCCGGGGATTAACCGTTTGCAAAATGCCTTTGACCACAGTTCGCTGACAGTCGCCAAAATTGCAAAGGTGATGAAAGAGGCGGAAACGACTGCCGCCAATCTCTTTAAGGGCAATGCCACAGGTGGAGGCGGCGAAGGTACAACAGGATATGGGGGTGGATACGATGAGGGGGGTGGCTATGCCAACAGCACCCTGATTCGGGATTACCCATCTTATGATGAACAGGGGGGCGACCCGCAAGAGAGCAATACCCTCTCTCCCGAACAGATTGAGGCTCTCGCCGAATTGGGGATTACGGTAGAAGATTTGGCAGGGGCAACCCCTGATGAAATTCAGAACGCAATAGATTTCTTAAGCAGTGATGACCGCATTTCCGATACCATTTTGGACGAAGGAACCTATACAGGTGCGGAATTGGTCGAAGCGGTTGGCATTCTGGAGCGGTTGGAAGGGGTCGGGATTGAGTTCGGGCAGAGCAAATTTAATGAAGATACGTGGTCGTTGGGGGAATTGCGGCAGGCAGGTGAAACGTTTGAGCAGTTGGCGCAGGGGGCGGCGCGGGAATATATCGAACGGTACGGCATTGACGGGCTAACCGCCCTCGCCGATTACTATGGTCTGCCCGCCGAAGATGCCCATTATGCCCCGCTTACGGTCATGATGAATATGCACCCCGGCAACACCTTTGAAATCCGGCGCGATTCGCAGAGTAATGTGAGCTACTATGGTACGGATGTGACCCTGCCCGATGGTTCGCTTGCCACCCGGATGCTCTACCGCGAAACCCAACCGGACGGAACGCCGGGGGATTGGGTTCCCTACAACCCCGCCACCCAGACACCCCCCGATGGTGCCGAAACCCGTAATGTCGTCTGGTATGCCCGCTATGACGGCAACGCGATTACCTTCGGGAATAATGCCTTTGACGGGGTAGATTCCACCAATTTTACGGATGAGTCGCTCTTCGCCCACGAAGTTGCCCACCGTATGGCTCCTGAAACGGTTTTCCAGGCATTTGATAACACCACGGATGACTTTTATGGCAATGAGGGATACGAGAATGTGCCGCGCAGTTCCAATACGTGGTATGGATCCACGCCCGACCTGTTGACCAACGGGTTAATGGGCACGTTTACTGACACCGAGGCGGGAGAAGAACGCGCTTCTGATTTTGATGATGTGGTGGACTATATCTTTGAGGCAAATCGCCCTGCATTGGAGGATTACGCCCCGCCGACCGACGACTATAGTCAGTCGGTGCAGGATGCGATGGAATCGGTGGGGGTTTGGTCACCTCCCCCGCCAGTTCCGTCCACCATACCGGGATTTACACCGGAGTAATAGGAAAAGAGAAATGGGAAACGGGAACAAATTCTCGTTTCCCATTTCTCTTTTCTCTCTCTTTCTGCAAGAGGTTGCTAACCGTGCGAACCCCGACCGCAACGGCGGGTGGGTCACAAGTTCCATTTTGGCTTGCTCTCAATGCCTTGACCCACCCCTACAAAAACCTTATCGTTCTTTGTAGATTACGGCAGGGCGAAGCATCCCCACCCGGAAACACCCACCCGTTAAACTTATCGGCTCCATTCCGCAATCCCGGCACGTAAAAGTCGCGTGGGGATGCTATCGCCCCTACAGCTTACGCCTTTATCGTGTTGCGTCCTGCGTCTTGCGTCCCGTCCGTTGGCAGTTCAATCATGAAGGTCGTCCCCACCCCCACCTGACTTTCTACTTCAATCCGTCCGCCATGTGCCTGCACCAATTGGCGGGCAATGGCTAACCCCAACCCTGTATTTGCCCCGTTGGTGCGGGAACGGGCACTGTCGCCACGCCAGAAACGGTCAAAAATATAAGGAAGGTCGGCGGCGGGGATGCCTTCGCCCGTATCCTGTACGGTCAGGCGCACTCCGTTGGCAATCGGCGCGGCGCAGAGGCTAATCGTCCCCCCGCGAGGCGTGTGGCGAATGGCGTTGGCAACAAGGTTGCTTAATACCTGATCCAGCCGCCCCGCGTCCCCCATCACCACCAACCGGGGCGAACCTTCGGGAACGTTGGTATCTAACGTCAATTCGTGTGCCTCTATTTGCCCACTAAAACCCGTTGCCACATCGGAAATTAAATCAGCAATATCTACGGCTTCGTGGGCAAGGGGCAATTGGTCGGCTTCCGCCAGCGAGAGGGTCCGTAAATCCTCCACCAATCGCGCCAGAATCCGGGTTTCCGCGAGGGTTGCCGTGATATGCTCGGCGGTGGGTTCATAGACCCCATCCAAAATCCCTTCTAAGTTCCCTTGAATCACATGGAGCGGGGTTCGTAATTCGTGGGCAATATCCGCTGTCATGTTACGGCGGTGGCGATCTGCCCGTTCCAATTCCGTCACCATGCGGTTAAAGGTTTCCCCCAGACGGTTCATATCGCCGCGCCGTTCGTGAATCGCAACCCGCACCGACAAATCACCATCCGTTACTTTTTCTGCCGCATTCATCACCTCGGCAAGCGGTTGGGCAAAGCGGCGAAAGGCAAACCGCCCCGCCCGCCCCGCGATAAAGGGGATGAGCAACATTAGAACGCCTACGCTTATCCAGATGTACCGTCCGGTATGTTCCACCCCCCCCAGCACCCGTGTAATCAAAAAGACTAATAAGCCAATCCACCCCGCTATCAAAAAGGTAATTACCCCGAACATGAAGGCAATTCGCAAGAACAGCAAACAGCCCCCGCGTTTGGTTGCCCAGGGGGGTCGTCCATGCTCCCATGATGATTCGCCATTCGCCCACGGCGGTCGCCGCCGATTCCAGGATACGTTCGGCGGTACGGGGCGTTCCCGGTGCTCTTTCATAGAATATCATCCATGAACTTATAGCCAATGCCATAGACGGTGAGAATGTAGGTGGGGTCAAGGGGGTCAGCCTCAAGCTTACGCCGCAAGTTTTTGATATGGGAATCCACGCTACGGTCAAAGCCATCGTAGACTACCCCATGCAAACGATCCAGCAGTTGTTCGCGGCTAAAAGCTTGCCCGGCGTTCTGCGCCATTACCGCCAGCAGGGTAAATTCGGTGCGGGTTAGGTGAATCGTCTGCCCGTCCCGCGTGACACGATGCCCGTTGACATCAATTTCCAAATCTCCCGCCCGAATCACATCGGGGGTTTGCACCCCGCCGCGCACCCGGCGTAACACCGCCCGCACCCGCGCTACGAGTTCGCGGGGTGAAAAGGGTTTGGTAATGTAATCATCCGCCCCCAATTCCAACCCGATTAAGCGGTCCATTTCGTCCACCCGCGCCGTCAGCATGATAATGGGCACATCCGACTCGCGCCGCAAGGCACGGCAAACATCCAACCCATCCATGCCCGGCAAATTCAAATCCAAAATGACCAAATCAGGGCGTTTGTGCCGCGCCATTGCCAGCGCAGTGGTGCCTTCGGCGGCAATCGCCACCTGAAAGCCGCCCCGCTCCAAATAATCCTGCGCCAGTTTGCTGATTTTCGGTTCGTCTTCCACGACCAGAATTAATTCGTTCATCTTTGCTATAGAAGGGTGGTGGTGCGGGGACGCATCACCCGTTCCCGATCCTCATAACGCCGTACCCAACGCCACCCCGACCTAAAGGGCTAAAGCCTACCCACCAATCAAAGCGGTAGGGGCGGGTTCGCTACGCGCATGTGCCTTGCCCACAGAATGGCGTTATT
>CBKYSX010000532.1:0-3759 GCA_966690745.1 uncultured Ardenticatenales bacterium | reverse complement strand
GCCGGCCTGCCCGACGACCCGTACCACGCGCTCGCGCAGAAATACATGAACGGCTGGATAATATTCGCGGGTTGGCAATTTTTGCCAGCGACCCCATCAGTTCCAATGCCTATGCCACCGAAGCCATTATGGGCATTTTGATTCTGATGGGGTCGGTAGGGTTGGTCTACACCTTGCCCATTGCCGTAGCGATTGCCCTTCTGGTAGGGCTGGTGATTTTTAGCTACATTCAGACGATTATGCACTACCCGATGGGCGGGGGCGCATACACGGTTTCCAAAGATAATTTAGGCACCACGCCCTCCCTGTTTGCGGGGTCGGCGTTGCTGATTGATTACATTTTAACCGTATCAGTTTCCGTATCGGCAGGGGTACGCGCCCTGACCTCCGCCTTTCCCGAATTACATGATTACCGGGTCGTGATTGCGATAGTGGTTATTGCCTTTATCACGCTGATGAACCTGCGGGGGATTCGGGAAAGCGGCACCATTTTCGCCTTGCCGACCTATATGTTTATTTTCGGCGTGTTGGTGGTTATTGCCATTGGAATCGTCAGAATTTCGGGGATTTTCGGGGCACCGCCGATTGTGCATGAAGTTGAATTTGTGGAACCGGCGGGGGAAGTGGTTGGTTTCGCACTGGTCTGGCTCTTTTTAAGGGCGTTTGCCTCCGGCTGTACTGCATTGACCGGAATTGAAGCTATTTCCAACGGGGTGCAAGCCTTTAAGAAACCCGAATCGGTGAATGCGGTAAAAACGATGGTGGCAATGGGTATTTTTGCGATGAGCCTCTTTTTGGGGATTAGCTATATTGCCAACCATCTTCAGCTCGTGCCCACCCATGAAAACAGCATTCTTTCCCAGATGACGGAAGCGGTGGAAGGGTACAAAGGACCCCTCTATTACTGGGTGCAGTTCTTCACCATGATGATTCTGTTTTTGGCGGCGAATACAGGCTTTCAGGATTTTCCGCGCCTGAGTTCGTTTCTGGCGCGGGATGGTTTTATGCCCCGGTGGATGTCCAACCGGGGCGACCGCCTTGTATTCAGTTCCGGTATTATCGTTCTGGCGGTATTGGCGGCGATTATCACCGCAATTTTTCAGGCAGATGAAATCGCCATGTTGCCCCTGTATGCGCTGGGGGTGATGATGAGTTTCACCCTCTCGCAATCTTCAATGGTGTTGTTGATGGGCAAGGTGGGACGGTTACAAGAGGGGGAAACGTACCATACGGGCGAAACTGATATTCATTATGAAAGCGGCTGGCGGTGGAAACAAGCCGTCAATTTTATCGGTGCATTAACCACCGGAATCGTTTTAGTGGTCTTAATGGTGACCAAATTTTTAGATGGTGCGTGGCTGGTGGTGGTGGCAAGCCCGTTGCTGGTGCTGATGTTCCGCGCTATCCATAACCATTACAAAAAGGTGGCGACGCAACTCCGTACCCGCGACCTCACCCCTGACGATATTAGCCACATGGCTCCGGTGGCGATTGTGCCGATTGCGGATGTGCATCGCGGAACCTTACGCGCCCTGAAATATGCCAAATTGATTGCGAAGGATGTCCGCGCCGTCTGTATCGTGCCGGATACTGACCCTTCTGTACAGGAACGGGTGCGCCAACGGTGGGAACGGTTTCCCGAACTGACACAGGAGGAAAACCTGGTATTTATCGAATATGAATATCGGGACACGATTAGCCCGCTATGTCAATACATCACAATGGTGAGTACGAAAGAGTTTCCGAATCAAC
Source organism: uncultured Ardenticatenales bacterium (assembly GCA_966690745.1). Lineage (GTDB taxonomy): Bacteria > Chloroflexota > Anaerolineae > Ardenticatenales > Ardenticatenaceae > CBKYSX01. The sequence continues at coordinate 2,007 of CBKYSX010000532.1, read as the reverse complement.
TCACCACGGTGATTATTCCTGAATTTGTGCCGCGACAATGGTGGGAGCGTCTGCTTCATAACCAGACCGCCAACCTGCTACGGAACCGCCTTCACCATCAAAAAGATGTGGTCGTGATAGATATCCCCTATCATGTGTAACGGGTATTCTATACCATGAAGTTGATGAACATCAAGAATCATATCGTCTGCGCCTGTAGAGGCGTGCCCTTGTGCCCTCCCACCTGTACTGCGTCTCATCCGAGCGGACACAGCGGTATGCCCCTACAGAGCACATCCTCCACAACTTCCAGGCTTGTACTTCTTATTTCATCTCGTAAAAACTGCGGTAAGCGAAGTGAGAAAGACACCGAGTTTTCAACAGCAGAAACGCGGTCAATTGCTCGATTGGGGTAAAGCCCACTGTTACTTTTTGCTCGAAGTCGTGATGTGTTCTGACCCCCAATGAGGCATTACTCCGCTTCCAAAATGGTGGGGGGTCCGAACGCACTTTTGCCTTATCCCACGCATGTCTCTTTTCAAACACGCTCTGAGGGGGCAAAAAAAAACTTGATAATGCAACACCCCCCCCAAAAGTAAGCATGTTTCTAACAGGAAAAATCCTGATACTACTCATAACTTTAAGGGAAGCTTCGCAGAAAATCTTCTTTACAGGTATCATCCCCAACGACTTGCTTGCACTCACTATTGGTTCCTTCCCTCCAATGCCAAACCTCCTGTTTGATGCCCGTCTATTGCTCAATACTCCTACCGGAATCGGGCAGTATATCGTTGCACTTTTTCCCGAATTGCTCCGTGCCGCACCGGAGATTCATTTTCATTTCCTATGTCCTTTGAATGTGTGGGAAGGGTATGGAGTGGAGGGATGGGAAGTATCGAATTTAACTATTCATCGGCGGAATTGGCGGCATATGTCGGTACAACAGCAGTGGTTAATTCCCCAATTTGCGCGAAGTGTACAAGCGGACTTGATTCATTATCCCCATTTTGATGCGCCGGTCTGGATGTCGGCACTGCCGGTGGTTGCCACGATTCACGATGCCAAATATCTGGTTCATCCTGACTTTTTCCCGCGCTTGAGTGCAGCGAAACGGGCATATATGCGCTTTGCGTTTGCCGCCACCCTGCGCCGTTCGCGGCGGGTGATTGCGGTTTCTCATGCAACCGCCCAGGATTTATCCCAATTGTTCCGTTTCCCTGCCGACCATTTGAAAGTCATTTATGAAGCGGCGGACCCGACCTTTACACCTGTATCGGTTGAAGGGGTTGTTGCGTTTAGGGAACGATACGGACTGCAACGTCCCTATATTTTAACCGTAGGTGAATTACGCCCCCATAAAAATCACACTACATTGATTGCCGCATACACACAAAGCCTTAGCCATGATAGTCACGATTTAGTCATCATTGGGCGAAACCATCATGACTCCCCCAATATAGCCTCCTTTATTTCGAGGTACGATTTACAAGATAGGATACATGTACTTACTGATGTAGATGAGTTAGGGTTGCGGGCGGCGTATACGGGGGCTGATTTGTTTGTGTTAGTATCGCTATACGAAGGGTTTGGCTTACCGGTTTTGGAGGCGATGGCGTGTGGTGTGCCTGTGATTGGCTCCAATACTACGGCTACCGGCGAAGTCATAGGCGAAGGGGGGTTACAGGTAGACCCCACCGACCCCGCCGCCATTAGTGCCACCATGGATCATGTGTTGCAGAACCCGGCGATTCGGCAGGCATTAATTGAGCGGGGATCTCGCTGGCAAAGCCGTTTTACGTGGCAACGCGCCGCCGAAGAAACGGTGCAGTTGTATCGGGAAGCAATGGGTTCTTAAGCCTACACCCGCCCTCTCACTCCCTCCCAAGTCTGCAAAATACCTTTAATACATCCTGTGGTCAGACATTTACAATTTTGCCTGGGTTCATGATATTTTGGGGGTCAAGGGCGCGTTTGAGCGTTCGCATAACATTCAGGGCTTCCCCATGTTCTTGCTCTAAGTAGGGCATC
>CBKYSX010000531.1:0-3769 GCA_966690745.1 uncultured Ardenticatenales bacterium | reverse complement strand
CTGTCAGGTTCACGGCTGGTCCGCTCCGCCGCGAGAGGCGGGGATTGCGCTCTTCCGAGTTTGGGTCAAAGCCACCGTCATTCATCATAAGGGGGTCTCCACATGGGTGGGGGTCGGCTGTTGTTTACGCAGAGGTAAAACGGAAAAACAACCATCCCTTGCTTGTGACATTCGGCACAAAATAGGGCAAAAATTGTTGACGAACTTACTCGACTTTGGTACACTCTGCCTGTTGGGGCGGGTATGCCGCCCACGATTGTAGCACAATTATATGCAACGTGTAGAGCGTTCGCCTTGATACACCGCGAAACCTCTATTGGTTTAAACAAACGCCGTGACCCCCGAACGTATTGTCGAATTAACAAATGTTTCCAAACGGTTCACCGCCGCCGATGGCGCGGTGATTACCGATTTGTCTTTATCGGTCTATCGTGGCGAGTTACTGTGCCTGCTCGGACCGAGCGGTTGTGGCAAAACCACGACCCTGCGCCTGCTGGCGGGCTTCGAAATGCCCGACAGTGGCACGATTCGCATTGATGGGGTAGAAGTTGCCGGAGCCAAAACCTTTATTCCGCCTGAAAAGCGGGGATTGGGTGTGGTCTTTCAAGAATATGCCCTCTTTCCCCATTATACCGTAGCCGAAAATGTTGCCTTTGGGTTGCACAAAATGCCCCGCGCCGACCGCGCTAAACGGGTCGTTGAGGTGTTAGAGCTGGTAGGGATGGGTGAATTGGGCAAACGCTATCCCTATGAATTGTCGGGCGGACAACAACAACGGGTCGCGCTTGCCCGCGCCCTTGCGCCGCGCCCGGTGGTGGTGTTACTGGACGAACCGTTCAGCAACCTGGATGCCGATTTGCGGGTACAAATGCGGGACGAGGTAAAGCGCATTTTGCACGAAGCCAACAGCACCGCGATTTTTGTCACCCACGACCAGCAAGAAGCCCTCGCCCTCGGCGATAGGGTCGCCATTATGTATCAAGGTCAATTGGAACAGGTAGATCGCCCCGAACGGGTTTTCCATATCCCCGCGACCCGCTTTGTTGCCGACTTTTTGGGGTTAGCCGATTTTATTCATGGGCGCACCACCCCGCACGGGTTGGAAACCGAATTGGGCTTCATTGCCCAACCCACCCCGTACCAACCGGGGCGGGATATTGAAGTTATGGTACGTCCCCACGACATTCAGGTACACCCGGATGCGGCAGGAAATGGTAAAGTGGTACGCCACGACTTCTTTGGGGCAGAACATCTTTATCGGGTAGAATTACCAAGCGGACAATTAATTCACAGTACCCAACCCCACACCGTGATGCTTCCTATCGGCAGTCGGGTACAGGTGAGTTGCGAGGCGGGGCATACCCTCACCTGTTTTGAAGGAGACCATGCTGTGATTTGTCCGCCCGATTGCGAATTGCCAATTCTGAATTATCCTCGTCTGCAACGAACGTAGTATTGTTTCTAAGGGGGGAGGGTACACTAACGGTGTACCCTCCCCCCTTGACCACTCCTTTTATGAACGCTGAACTGATTACCATCGGAACGGAACTGCTGTTAGGGCAAATTGTGGATACAAATGCGGCATGGATTGCACAACAACTTGCCGCCGAAGGAGTCAATCTTTACCGTAAGAGTACCATTGGCGACAATCGTCAACGCGCCGCCGCCGCGATTCGAGAGGCTTTGGAACGTGCCGATGTGGTGATTACCACCGGCGGGTTGGGTCCTACAGTAGATGATGTGACCCGCGAAGCCATCGCCGATGCTACAGATCGGGAATTGGTACGGGTTCCTGCCCTTGTCGAACGGGTAGAGGGTATTTTTGCGCGGTGGGGGCGTAAAGCCGGGGCAAACAACCTGCGCCAAGCCGATTTGCCCGAAGGGGCGGAAGCCATTGAGAACCCGGTAGGGACGGCTCCCGGCATTCGTTTGACCTTACCGGATGGCAAAATGGTCATCGCCATGCCCGGTGTCCCCCGCGAAATGAAGCAGATGATGACAGAGCAAGTGCTTCCTTATTTCCGTCAGCAAGGGTTGCAAGCGGTGATTAAGAGCAAAATTCTCCGCACCGCCGCGATTGGCGAGAGCATCATTGATGAAAAAATCAGCGATTTGGAAGCATTGACCAACCCCACCGTTGGGTTGTCCGCCCATACCGGGCAGGTGGATGTACGGGTAACTGCCCGCGCCGCCACCGCCAAAGAAGCCGATGTTCTGATTGAACACGTCGCGGGGCAAGTACGCCGCCGTTTAGGGGATTGGATTTTCGGCGAAGATCAGGTAACGCTGGAAGGCACCGTTGCGGATTTGCTGAACCAACGCAATGCAACGGTAGCGGTGTACGAAACCGCTACAGGCGGACATATTGCCGATATGCTACGCGGGGCGGGGGCGATGATTGCAGGGCGCGAAGTGGGCGAAGCCGATGAATTGCCCACCGAAGATACCGCCAAGGTCCGTGCCCAACTACTTGCCGCCGAACATTGTGCCGCCTATTCCCTTGTCGTCTTTTCGACGGATGGGGCAGGAGCCTACAGCGACAACCCCGGCGAAAGTCTGATTGTGGTAGCGGGTCCCGATACGGCACGGGTGATGCACTATACGCAGGTAGGGAGTGATGATATTTCGCGGGGCTGGATTACGGCGCGGGCATTGGACTTATTGCGGCGGGAATTGGTTGCGCCTCCCTCTACATCATTATAAGTGATGAACAGGATTTGGAAGCGAGTATTGAGTATTGAGTATTGGGTATCCCGTCTTTTACTCAATACCCACTACTCAATACTTATTTTAGGAGCAGTGCTGTTGGTAGTGCTTGTTCCTTCCACTGCCGCCGCCCAGAACACGGTTGCGCTCGAGTCGCTTACGGTGTCCTTGCTTCCGCAATATGACGACCCCCGTTTGATGATTGTCTATGAAGCGGAGTTGAGCGGGGCGGGAACCTCGGCGATTGCGATTCCAAACGCAGTGGAGTTGACCGCCGCCGAAGCCAAAGCCGCCGATGGAACCTATACGGCAATCGAGGCGACCTTTGAAGGGGCAAGCGACGGGCGGTATATCACCTTTACCAGCCCCACCCCTTCGGTACGCCTCGTTTTTTATCAGGATTCGATTCCGCGCCAACCGGAACGGGATATGACCTTTACCCTTCCAGGACAACGGGATGATTTAAGCAACCTGACATGGCGCGTGGTCTTTCCCCTTTCTGCTAAAGAGATTCTGACTGAGCCGGAAATGACCAGCCTCGGGGCGGTGCATTTCGGGATGGAAGGGTTTGAACGGGAGGCGGGGGCGTTAGTTGCCCGTACGCCTGCGACGCAACGGTTGGCATGGGTGCGCCAAAGTAATGCCCCTTCTTTCGCCCAACCTGTCAGCACCCCTGCCCCCGCCGCCGAACTGCCTACGGAACTTGCCTCTCTGCCTGCCCCGTTGGAAAAAGCCGCCCGTACCCTTGCGGGAATATCGCCTGACCTCCCTACCGACACACCTTCGTCCGGCTGGTTAGGATCCTTGCGCGAAAACCCGATCCTATGGGGCGGGGCGGCGGTGTTTGTGTTAGGATTGCTATTGGTCTTAGATGGTCTCACTAAAGGAAGACGGCAAGGGAAACTATAACCATACTCTTGCCCTTGAAAGATGAACGCATGAAAGAACTTATCAAAAATACACCGATTCTGGGTTCGTTGGCTCGGCGGTTGAAACGGGAACTGGATGTCCGCCGTTTTCGTGGCTCCGGTGACTATTGGGAACGCCGGTATGTCGAGGGTGG
>CBKYSX010000530.1:0-3774 GCA_966690745.1 uncultured Ardenticatenales bacterium | reverse complement strand
TGGTTCGCGATTTTTTGAGCGACGAACGAATTGAATATGTGATGCTGGATGAGGCGCACAAAGTTGTTGAAGATTTGGACAGTGCCTCGGCGCAAGTGGTGAAGGTGGTTACGGCGACCTACCGGGAACAACAATTGCGCGGGGTGGTGGGTTTTACGGGAACGGCGAGTGCCTACCGGAGCCGCTTTGAGCAGTTGGGGCTGAAACTCGTCCATATTATCCCCGCATTGGAATTGATTGCCTATGGCTATGTCGCCCCCTTCGTAGAGTTCGGCATTCCGTTTGCGTATTCGGAACGGGAACGGCAGGTGCGTGAATTGCTGGATGCCTATAAAGAACAGGTGCGCCGCTTTACAGCATTGGCGGGTGTAGAATCGTTACGGGCGCAATTTGCGGCAATCCCTATAGAGCAACGGGTGCGGATTGCCCGTGATTGGTTGGGGATTTACGCCGACCGTGCCGATGGGGATAGTGCCGCCCGTAGCCGTTTGCAACAATGGGAAAGCGGTAAAACCGAAATGCCCCTGACAGAAGTACCGTTGGTGCAAATTTTGCAAGCGGCAACGGGGAAAACAGATAGCGATCTGATACCTGCGGACCAACAGGGGGCATTCCAAGCTTTACTCGCCGAGATTGAACAGGTGCGGGTAGCATTACAAGACCTTCTTTTCCTGCCTGAAACCGTGGAAATGCTCCGCTTGCCGAACTTTGGAACCGCTTTGGATACTGCCACCCTTGAAGGGTTACATGACCCAACCTTGAGCGAGAATGAGCGTTTGACCCGTGCCGCGCAAGCCTTATCCACCACCATTGCAGGGTTATATGATGTGCTGAGCGCGTGGTACAGGCGCATGGGGGAAGGGCGGGTTTCGGCGATTAAAGCGACGATTGCCGCGGAAGAAGCCGAACGGGATGTTAGTGGGATTATCGTTTTTGATCGGGGGCGGCGGATTCAGTGGAAGCGTGGTACGGCAGCTCCCGGCTATGATGGAGTGGCGGGGTTGTTTAGCGAGATGTTAGGGGACAGCCGCCATCTTCCGATTGCGGTGCTATCCAGCGAAATTTACCTCCCCTACATGGAGGATGAGGCAGTCACCCATCAGGTCGCGGGGTTTATAGAACAGCGCATGATGATGGAAAACATCGGCGAGGCGATGCAGGAATTGGTGTTGTCGGGGTTGGATGCGCCTCACGCCGTACAGGAACGATTCCGCAAGAAGTTTACGGCATTATTGGAAGAATTGTTACCTGACCTGGCGGCGGGGCGACCCCGTTACGGAATGTTTAACAAAGCAGTGCTGGCTCCGCTCCGCGCCGAATACGGGCGTAAATCGGGCGGCTTCCCACCCCAAAGCCGGAGCCTTCTGCGAAGCCGTTTGCGTCTGCGCTACCCCCATCTCCGCGCCCTGATTACGACCTTTTTTGACTATAGTGGCCTGGCACGGTTGTGGCGCGACCCGATAGAAGCGGAATTGCGACAAGCAAGCGGCAAATTGTTTAAATTCTCGGTGATTCCGATGCCGGGCGGACGGCGCAAACAATTGATGTATGAATTGACTGCCCGGCTGGTGGATGAACCCACCCTGCCCATTGATTTGATTATTGTTTCCAATTGGGCGCGAACGGGATGGAATGTAATTTCGCCCAATGTGTTGATTGATGCCACCGCCACCCGTGATGTGACGGCATGGCAACAACTGCGCGGGCGGGCAATGCGAGCGTTGCGAACGTGGAATAATACCTGCTACCGTTTGGAGGCTGTCCTATTAGGAACCCGCGCTCTGGGCTTAGAGGCGGAAGAGGGGCATTTGCCGCCGGATGTACATGAGGTCTATCAGGAATTGTTGGCACAGGCAGATCAGCCTGTCAGTCTTGACGACAAGGTACAAAAACTGCTGACCGATTTGCTGACCAATGCCGAAGAAAAACGCTTTGCGAAAAAGGGTATGGCGGCATTTTCCAACGAGGAACGATTAAATCTGGCGGTGCGGTTGTTGACCACGCGCAACAAAGTGACCCATATTTTTGAATTGGTAAAAGCAGTGGGGTCGCCCGCGCAAATTGTCTATGACCGTCCCCGCAAGCAGTGGATACGACGGGAGGAGATTGCCCAAAAACATGCCTACGAGGTATCGGTTCACCCGAAAACGGGGGAATTACTGCGCGGGGATGCCCATGCGCCCCTGTTGTTCGGGGAGGACCCGCGCCACGACCCACCCACCCTGCTGGAAAAAGCGATTCGGGCGGGGATAGAGGATTGCGACCCGGTGGTCGTGACAGGCTGGCTTCGCGCCGTGATGAACCCCGACGGCGCGGCAGAGGACATCGCCCTGACGGATGAAACCGCGCCGCGTGGGATGGAGATGGACGAGTAATGAGTGGACAGTGATTAGTGAAAAGTGAACGGAAGTGACGACAGCAACGACAGTGAAGGGCAAGGTTGGGAGTCCACAACGGGGACGTTGTGGAGCACTGTCAGGAGCCACAACATCCGCCCTTACTACACCGATAACAAAGCTTCACACCCTTGATAGGTGACGATTGCCACGTTTGCCATTCAAACGGATACCCCCTAAGCGGGTGGCAATCGTCGGAAACAAAAGGGCTACCATGAGGGAACCGATTTTTGGCACGACCAAAAGTCGGTTTCTTTTTATTTTGGAATCCTGCGATAATTATCCCACGTTCAATATTTTTAAGGTCGAATAGTGGTTGGATGTGATGAAAGCAACGATGGGCGGGTCAATAAACTCATTTTGGAAATAGTTTCCTTCCCTGACCTGTCCCTACCATCCGTTGCCGTTTCTGCTGTTCACTGTCGTTGCTGTCGTTGCTGTTGTCACTTCTGTTCACTTATCACTATTCACTATTCCCTCCTTAGAGGTTGATATGCGACTGTTAGTCATTGGAAATGGCGGGCGAGAACATGCCCTAACGTGGAAGTTGGCACAATCCCCGCATGTGACAAGGGTCTATGTTGCACCGGGAAATGGCGGTACGGCAACATTGGAAAAATGCGAGAATGTGGCAATCGCGGCGAATGATATAGCCGCGTTGCTGGCATTTGCCCGCGAAAAGCGGATAGATTTAACGATGGTGGGACCGGAAGAGCCGTTGGTGCTGGGGGTGGTAGATGCGTTTCAGGCAGAAGGGCTGAAGATTTTTGGTCCGAGCCGGACGGCGGCGCAATTGGAGGGGTCGAAATCGTGGGCAAAAGCCTTTATGGAGGCACAGGGGGTTCCCACTGCCGCCCACGCGAGTTTTACGGATTACCGCGAGGCATTGAAATATGTAATGACTTCCCCCGCGCCGCCTGTGGTAAAGGTAAGCGGGTTGGCGGCGGGCAAGGGAGTTTATGTACCCACCTGTTTCAACGATGCCGAAGCCGCCCTGTATGAGATTTACGTGGACAAAAAGTTCGGCGATTCGACTGAAGTGGTGATTGAGGAAATGTTGGAAGGTCCCGAATTGTCGGTGCTTGCCTTCTGCGATGGGGTTAGTTTTAAGCTGATGCCGAGTGCCCAGGACCACAAACGGCTAAATGATGGGGATGAGGGCCCGAATACGGGGGGAATGGGGGCTTATGCACCCGTCCCGACAATTGCGGGACAGGTGACTGCCGATTTACTGCATGAGATTGGCGAAACGGTGTTCCGCCCCGTGTTGGATGGATTGGCGGCTGTACATACGCCCTATGTCGGGATTCTTTATGCAGGGTTGATGATGACTCCCAACAGCATCAAGGTGCTTGAATTTAACTGCCGATTCGGCGAC
>CBKYSX010000529.1:0-3787 GCA_966690745.1 uncultured Ardenticatenales bacterium | reverse complement strand
CGGCGTAATATTATAAGTGAAACCTCCCGGGTCCGTCTCTATAGTGACGGTACGCGTGGGGGGCAAACTTCCATCAATGGGAACGTGATAGAGCTGGACATAGGGACCGTTCAGATCATCGGCAAAGAGAACATATTGATTGTCACCCGTAGTGGTATAGGAAATGGAGGTCGGATTGTAGGGAAAATAGGCAAGGATGACTGATTCAAATGTTTCACGGTCATAAGAGATGAGACGGGCAGGCGATTCCGTTAAAAAAACAATATAGCGGTCATCAGGACTAGTTCCGGCACTGACAACGTTATATTCACCACTGATGACGATGGGGTCAGCATGGGTAACAGCGACAAAAGGATAAAAAAGCCCCCAGCCTACCACCAGGAGTAAAAGAGGGAAAACAAGGCGAACAAATCGGTTCATAATTCACTCGGGGATGTATTCTCCAAAATGATGGGGTGAAATGAAACACCTATGCCAGAAAGAAGAATACAGATGAAGAAGGGAACAAAAGCGGGCGAATCATATCGTAAAATGGAGGTGTGTCAATCCCTTTTATGGTGATTTCCCTATGCAACGCTCATTCCCACCGTGCTATTCCTGTCTCAATCCGCCTAAAATAAAGGCTGTGTAAATCTCCCCAATCTGCCGAATATCCAGCCGCCCATTCGGATTGAACCATATCAAGGTTTGATTGCACATGCCCATAATCGCTTTTACTAGCACTTTCGGCTCTAAATCCTTGCGAAATACTCCTGCGCGAATCCCATCCTGTACCAATGCCAACCATAACTGTTCATAGTCCCGCCCCAGCCGGTCTACCGCTTCCGCCGCCTGTTGGTTAATGGTGTTGAGTTTCTCAAATTGGAAAATTGAAAAAATAGCGGCATCGGTATGAAAGAGGCGCAAATGCTCCTGTACTGCCGCCTGCAATTTTTCCAGTACCGGGTCATCCCGTTCTATAATCGTTCGCACACTCGTAAGTGCGTCCCCGACCCGACTCTCCACAATCTGCATTAACAATTCTTCTTTGCCGGAGAAATAGTAATAAAGGCTCCCCTTATTCATATCCAGTGCATTGGCAATATCCTGAATGCGCGTGGCGTGGTAGCCCCGTTCCGCAAAAAGGCGGGCGGCAGTATCATAAATTTCGCGGGTTTTTGCCTGACGTTTTCGCGAAACGCGGGTGGTGGGTGTTGGTTGAGACATAAGAGAGAAGCGTGGAGAACGAAGATATGAGCCTAGAGAATTATTGTTGATATTCTCTCCACTCTCATCTCTCCGCTCTGCTGTTCAGACGCTATGCAACAATTCAGGAGGTAGCATGACCGAAATTACCCTATCCGGCAAAGTCGCGATTGTGACGGGCGGTTCGCGTGGGATCGGTGCGGACATTGCGCGAACGTTGGCACGGGCAGGCGCGAAGGTAGCCGTTGCCAGCCGTAAACAAGAGGGCGTAGAACACACAGCGGCGGAAATTTGCGCCGACGGGGGCGAGGCAATTGGCGTGGTCTGTCATACAGGCTACCGCGAACAGGTGCAGGCGTTGGTCGCGCAAACGGTTGAAAGATGGGGGCGGGTGGATATTGCCGTGAACAATGCCGCCACCAATGTCCATGTTGGTTCGATTCTGGATACGGACGAAGCCATGTGGGACAAAGTTTTACAGGTCAACTTAAAGGGCTATTTCTGGCTGGCACAGGCGGTCATGCCCCGTTTTCGGGCGCAGGGCGTTGGCAAACTTATCAACATTGCTTCCATTGGCGGTATTGTTCCGGGTCCGTATGCGGGGCTGTACAGTATTTCCAAAGCGGGGGTGATTTCGTTGACGATGGCATTGGCGCAAGAGGTGGGGGGCGAAAATATTCAAGTCAATGCGATTGCGCCGGGCGTAATCGAAACCCGATTCAGTGCGCCCTTACACCAAAACGAAGCTGTTCGCCGCCGTTTATTGGAACGGGCGGGGCGTATCGGGCAGACGGGCGATGTCGCCAACGCCGTTTTGTTTCTGGCATCCCCGATGAGTGATTACATCAATGGGACCATACTCACGGTAGATGGGGGGACGATGGTATCAGCACGTCTATAGGGGGTTGATTTATCTCATTTTTGACTTATACTTAAAAGAACATGAGAATACAATTGGCGTATGTTACGTTGGATTGTTGCGCCATTTTACACCCCTTTAAGAGAGTATCATGCCCCGTCCCATTCTTATCCTCACAACCTTATGGCTCCTTCTTGTTGTTACGACCACCCTTCCTATCGGAGCGGCACTTCCACATACTAGGGCTCCTCTCACGACAATTCAGGTGAATAGCACCGCCGATGTGATTGCGGATGATGGGCAATGTACCCTGCGTGAAGCGATTACGGCGGCGAATTGGGATAACGCAAGCGGGACAATGGCTGGGGAGTGTACCGCTGGTGATGGCGCCGATACAATCTTAATTCCTGCAGGCACGTACAATCTGACGCTGATAGGTGCAGAGGAAAACAGCAATTACACCGGTGACCTTGATATTCGGCAGGCGGTTACTCTACAGGGGACGGGTGCAAGCAATACCATTTTAGACGGGCAGGCAATGGATCGGCTCTTAGATATTTATGCTGGCCCGACCGTCATTGAAGGAATCATGGTTACGAACGGGCAGACACCCTTTGGGACAGACTCGTCCGGCGGCGGTATCATTGTAAGAGGGAATGCTTTGGAAATTTTGATTCGAGCGGTTGTAATTCGCAATAATCGTTCAGGGGACACTCCATTTCCGGAGTCATATCTTCCGAAGGGCGGAGGGATTTATTTTGCTACTTCGACCGGATCATCAACGATACAGATTGAACGGAGTGAGATCAGTGATAACGAAACACTGTATGAGGGAGCAGGACTCTATTTCGGTTGGGCACGGTCCGCCCTGATTTTTCAGAGCACGATCAGCGGCAATCAAATAACGCGTCAAAATGGGCGCGGCGGCGGCTTTTTTGGTCGCGAGAACAGCACCATTACAGTGGTAGAGAGCACCATAGCCAACAATGATGCCTATTTAGGCGGGGGATTTAGCGGGCGTACGATCCTGAAAAGTACAATTCTTGCCGACAATAACAATGGCATACACGGAGATTGTAATGGGCGATTGACATCGCAAGGGAGTAATCTAATCGGCAATATCTCCAATTGTATCTACATCGCCGGTGAGGGTGACATCACCAATGTAGCCCCGATACTCCAGCCGCTTGCCGATTACGGAGGCGAAACCCGAACCCATGCTCTGTTTGATGCCAGCCCTGCATTAGATCAAGGCAGTTGCCCCGCCACTACCACCACAGACCAACGGGGATTGCCCCGTTTTGTGGATTTGCCTAATGTCCCCAATGGCGTAAGGGTTTGCGATATTGGCTCACTCGAAGCCCAATCGGTTCCCCCTCCGGGAACGCCCACCTCCACGCCAACCGAAACAGCGACTGTAACCCTAACACCAACCTCCGGACCAACCTTTACACCAACTGCATCGCCCACATCATTTCCAAATTTACCCACCGCTACCCCGACTGTCTCTCCCACGCCTTTGCCCGCCGGGGATATTCTTGTGAATACGACTGCCGATGTCGCCGCCGATGACGGTCAATGTAGCCTGCGCGAAGCGATTTGGGCGGCAAATCGTGATTTTCCTACCGGAACTATGCAGGGCGAATGTACGTGGGGGGATGAGGCTGATAGTATCATCATACCTGAAGGAATCTATCGCCTCACCCTTACAGGCATCCCGGAGGATGATAACCTCAAAGGAGA
>CBKYSX010000528.1:0-3787 GCA_966690745.1 uncultured Ardenticatenales bacterium | reverse complement strand
GACCCGTTGGAAGGTAGCGATGGCGCGATTACTGCCGTGCGCGAACTGGTCGCCGCCAACCCCGACAAATACTTCTACGCCAACCAATATGACAATCCCGCCAACTGGCAGGCGCACTACCTTTCCACCGGACCGGAAATCTGGGCGCAAACACAGGGGCGCGTCAGCCATTTTGTGGCAGGAGTCGGCACCAGTGGAACGTTGATGGGAACCGGGCGATTCTTCCGCGACATCAACCCTGATATACGGATTATCGGGATGCAACCCGCCGATGAGTTAAGCGTGATTGAAGGGCTGAAACATATCCCCACCGCGATTGTCCCCGGTATCTACGATGAAAGCATTCTGGATGAAACTTTATGGGTAGATTCCGGCGATGCGTATGATATGACCAAATTGCTGGGAACGCGGGAAGGGTGGTTTGTCGGCTTTAGTTCCGGCGCGGCAATCTACGCCGCCTTGACCATTGCGAAAACGTTAGAAGAAGGGGTCATTGTCACCGTCCTGCCCGACGGTGGGGGGAAATATCTGAGTTTGATGTAAAAATGCTCTGCCACATCCGGCAGAGCATTTTTTATGACTTATCCTTGAATCGCCGCTTCTTTCTCCGCTCACCGCTTCCTACTTAATCCCGAACACTCCCAAAATCCCCCGCACAATCGTGCGCCCCACGCCTGACCCGACGTTCCGCGCCGCGCTTTTGGCGAAACTTTCGACGACTTTCTCCCGTTCGCGCCGTTGGCGTTCTTCTTCTTTCAATCGGGCTTTTTCAATCCGTTCAGCTTCTTTCTGCCGTTCCCGTTCCAACCGTTCCTGCTCTTTCGCAAGCCGTTCCGCCTCTTTTTGCCGCTCCCGCTCTAACCGTTCGGCTTCTTTTGATGCCTCTTTGTCAAGGCGCAGTTGCTCTTTTTCCTGCTCCTTCAGCAGGCGTTCTTGTTCTTTGGCTTCTTCTGCTAACCGTGCGGCTTCGGCGGCTTGCGCTACCGTTTGCTGGGCGCGTCCTTTGAGGATTTCATAGGCAGAATCACGGTCTACTTCTTTTTCATAGATGCCATAGACCAGCGAGTTTTCGATCAAGGTTTGGCGTTGGTCAGGTTGAATCGGACCAATCTGGCTAAAGGGCGGACAGATTAACGCCCGTTGCACCACGCCGGGGCGACCCTTTTCATCCAGGAAGGAAACCAACGCTTCCCCCGTCCCCAATTCCGTGATAGCCGTTTCGACATCCAGTTCGGGGTTGCTACGGAAGGTTTCGGCGGCGGCGCGTACCGCTTTCTGGTCGCGGGGGGTAAAGGCGCGGAGGGCGTGTTGCACCCGGTTACCCAATTGCCCCAACACAATATCGGGTACATCCAACGGATTCTGCGTGACGAAGTATACGCCCACCCCTTTGGAGCGAATCAGGCGAATCACTTGTTCGATTTTATCCTGTAAGGCTTCGGGCGCATCATCAAACAAAAGGTGGGCTTCATCAAAGAAAAAGACCATTTTGGGCTTGTCGGGGTCGCCCACTTCGGGCAGTTGTTCAAATAGTTCCGCCAACAGCCACAAGAGAAAGGTCGCGTACATCTTGGGCGAGTGCATCAGCTTGTCGGCGGCAAGGATGTTGATATAGCCGCGCCCGTTCGCGTCGGTCTGCATAAAATCCTGCAAATTGACCGCAGGCTCCCCAAACAGCAGTTCGCCGCCCTGCTCTTCTAAGGTCAACAACGCCCTTTGAATCGCGCCCACACTGGCGGGGGAAATGTTGCCATATTCGGTGGTAAATTCTTTGGCATTGTCGCCCACATATTGCGCCATCGCCCGTAAATCTTTTAAGTCCAGTAAGAGCAAGCCGCCATCATCGGCAACGCGGAAAATAATCGAAAGCACCCCGCTCTGGGTATCGTTCAGGTTCAGCAAGCGGCTTAAGAGTAAGGGTCCCATTTCCGAGACAGTAGCGCGGACGGGGTGCCCCTGTTCGCCAAAGACATCCCACAGCATGACGGGCGAGCCTGCAAAGGGAAAGTCGCCCAGAGCCATCGTTTCGATGCGATCCAGAATTTTCGGATTGGCGACTCCTGCCTGGCTAACCCCTGCCAAATCCCCTTTGACATCTGCCATAAAAACAGGAACCCCTAAACGGCTCAACCGTTCGGCAATCACCTGTAGCGTCACGGTTTTTCCTGTGCCGGTGGCTCCGGCAATCAACCCGTGACGATTCGCCATTTTGGGAAGAATCCCCCATTCGAGCGCGTTTTTTGCGATTAACAGATGGGGCAATGGTTCAGACATGAAAAAACTCCTGTAGAGAGTGGAGAGCGGAGAGATAAGAGGGAGAGCAAGGCAACAGATGGGTAAATTCAAAAGCCCTTATTGCTTTCCCTGTTTTTTAGTGTGGGGATTATAGCGGAAATTCGGGAAGGGGGGTGAATTGGGGGACAAATTTCTGTTGACGGAACATTAATTTTCAATTAGGATAGATATGTAGTAACAAACGTTGTTTTTGTGTCTTTGTCGCAGGCATTCTCTATTGTTGAGATTATCGTTGTAACATCCATTGGCAAGCATTCGTATTGTTCTTATTGCTTGTCTCTCCTCAAGGAACCCGATTCATGACCATTACACCCACCCCTCCCCGTTCCACCTCCTTCCTTCCCGCGCTGGCGGGAGCCGCCCTTGTTCTGGTCTTAGTGGCAGGGGTCGCGGTTGCCGGATATTTTGGCTTGCAATTATTGCAACGGGATACGGCTATACCTACGATGGTGGATGCCAATACCCACGCTTTCCTTACCTTTACCCCCAATCTACGCGATATTCCCAATATCGAACGATTAAGCGAAGCCTTCCCGGAAGTGCTAGCCGAAGACGGGGAAGAAGAACTCGAAATTTCGCCGTTGGATGACTATTTAACCAATACCCTCGGCGTGTCGTTTGACGAGGATATTGAACCCTGGATTGGTACGGAAATCGGGGTTGCGATTACGTTTGACGAAGGCTTCTTTGACACCCTGTCGGCACTCTCCAGCCAAAGTACCCCGCCATCGTTGACGCAAACAGACGAAATCGGTGAATTTTATCTGATTATGCAATCGCGGGATGATGCCCAACTGAATGCCTTCATCGAAAAAATCAGTGCCAAAGCCGAAGCCGATGGCACGCCCCTTGAAATCTCGGAATACAAGGGGATGCAAATTTACACGTTTGAAGCAGACCGTACCCGCAATGCCTTTGCAATCATCAAAAACCATCTGGTCGTCACCAATACCCCGGATGGATTGCCCCTGATGTTGGATCGGGAAGAAGCCAATTCGTTGGCGGCTACTCCGTCCTTCCAACGTGTACGCGAAAATATGCCCGAATCGGCAATTGCATACGCCTATTACAATCAAGATTTTTACCGCCTCTTCTCCGATGCGTTCATCAACTCCAGCCTTGCCTCGCCTAATATGTCCGCCTTCCAAATGATGCAGGAAAGTGTTGAGGCAATTGAAGGGTTCGGGCTTGCGGTGATGGTGGAAGAAAACGGGGTGCGCTTTGAAAGTGTGTCGGCAATGAATTATGAGCGGTTGTCCGAAGAAACACGGCAACAATATGAAGAGAGCCAAACGGCGGTCGGACGCGAGTTGCCCCTACTGGTGGGGGAGGATGCACTCTTTATGTCCAACGCCCGCTTGCCCGCCAGCTATGGCGAACAACTGATGGAAGGGTTGGAGGCAAACCCGGAAACGGCAGATGCCCTTGAAATGCTGGAAAGCGATATGGGCATTAACTTACAGGAAGATCTGTTCAGTTGGTTTGTCGGGGA
>CBKYSX010000527.1:0-3788 GCA_966690745.1 uncultured Ardenticatenales bacterium | reverse complement strand
GTATCCGTGAAGGGAATGCCAATCTGCGCGATAGCTTTGTGCAGATTCGGGACAATGAGGCGTGGGTGCGGAATATGCACATCAGCCCTTACAGTCAGGCTTCCACGCACGATGGGCATATAGACCCGGTGCGTCCGCGCAAACTGCTTCTGCACAAAAAAGAATTGCGGAAGCTGGCGGCGGAAGTGCAACAAAAGGGTATCACCCTGATTCCCCTGCGGGTTTATCTGGTCAAAAATCGCGCCAAAATTGAAATT
This sequence comes from uncultured Ardenticatenales bacterium, assembly GCA_966690745.1. Taxonomy (GTDB): domain Bacteria; phylum Chloroflexota; class Anaerolineae; order Ardenticatenales; family Ardenticatenaceae; genus CBKYSX01. The sequence goes on along the minus strand of CBKYSX010000527.1, from coordinate 3,531 downwards.
GGTGTGGCGCGGGGTAAAAAACTATACGACAAACGGGACACCGTTTCCGAGCGGGAAACCAAACGGGAGATGGACCGCGCCATACGGGGTCGTTTTTAATCCTAAACATAGCAGACATGAGAAATGAGAAACGAGAAGGTGAAATCATCAAATTGTTCTTCTCGTTTCTCATTTCCCCTTTCGCCTTTCTCGTCTGGAGGTCGCCATGAGTGAAGCCACCCTATCTCAAGCCTATCAATTCTATCAACAGAATTTGCGGAACAATGCCCTGACCGAAATTGAAGCGGTTTTATCTGTTGCTCCCGGCAATGCCGAAGCGCACAATCTACGCGGGGCAATTTTAGAGGGGATGGGGCGCAGGCAGGAAGCATTGGCGGCATACGAGGAATCGGTGCGCCTGAAGCCGGATTATGCGGCGGCACTCGCCAACGTAAAACGGCTTCAACGAAGTGTCCGTCCTGTCAATCTTCCAACCTTTGGGGCAGGGGACTTTCGCGGGGTCGAACGGATTGCCACCCTTCTTACGGGGTTGGCATGGGTAACCGGTTTGGCAGTCGGCTGTAGCACTCTCTTTTTGTTTGTCCAAAGCACCGAATATGGCATGGATTTCGAGGATTTGCTGGGTCCCGTGATTATTGGCTTGCTGGGCGCAAGTCTGGTTCTGCTATTGGTTGCATTCGGCCAATCTCTGCGACTCCTCATCAATATTGAAAACAGCAACCGCCAGAACAGCGAACTGATTCAACAATTGATGGAAGCGTGGAAAAAAGGCGAAACCTCTATTCCCCCGGATCCAACCTCCCCGGAATAACCTTCTGGAACCGGGTTTTGCCCTAGAAAACTCGGTTTCTTTTTGCCCAAAAATACACATGAGGTTTCAAACTCATGCTGGTATAACAACCTTGACTCTGTAGGGGCGTACCCTTTTGGTCGCCCCGGAAGGCGGGCAGGCACAAGGCACTGCCCCTACAATCTGCGGATACGGCTCTATTTTCTAACCCTATCGCCAAAACAGATTGACAAACAGGGGGCTTTCAATAGACTAACGCGCATGGTGACGCACAGCGCAACAAGGGAGAGCTATCCGGCATGGCTCTCCCGCTTTTTTGTGGTCGGAGCGGCAGTGGCTATTGCCGCCTTCATTGCCTTTGCCCCCTTAGTGGGCAGTGCGTTGCTGATCTTTGGAACCATTCTGGTGGTTGCAGTGCTGTTAGAGCCGCGCTGGGGCTTATATCTGCTCCCCTTTACCGTTCCCTTTGGCTCCATTCGGGAAATCAGAGTTGGTCCCGCAACAGTAGGCGGCACGGAAGCCTTACTTGGATTATTTCTGGCGGCGTGGCTGGCGCAAGGGGTGGCGCGGCGCACCATTCGCCTGACCTTTCCCCCCCTTACCATCCCCTTTGCGCTGTGGTACGGCGTGATGGCACTTTCCGTGCTCAACAGCTTGTCGCTGGCGGACAGCCTCAAAGAGTTAATTAAATGGGGTGAGGTCTTTGCCGTTTATGCGATTGCCGCGCAGGAATTGCGGCGACGCGACATTGCCATTGTGATTGGCACAACCCTTGCGGCGGGAACCCTAGCGGCACTGGAAGGGATTTACCAATCGGTTTTCCGCATTGGTCCCGATGGCTTTCTATTCCCGTTGGCGGGGCGCGTCTGGCTTCGCGCCTACGGGCGGTTCATCCAACCCAATCCCTATGCCGGGTATTTGGGACTGGTGTTGCCGTTGGGCTATAGTTTGTTGGCGGTGGCGTTGGGATTGGGGACGCAGGACACAGACCGCAGAAAACAGGACGCAGGAACGGCGACCCACCCCCCATCCCCCTCCCAAGAGGGGGAGCCGGACGTAGAAACACTCTCTCCACTGTCCACTATCCACTCTCCGCTCTCTGCTCGTATTTTTTCGCGCACCTTTCTCCTCGTTGTTGTGGGCGGATGTGTGGCAATCATCGGTGCGGCATTATTTCTTACTCTGTCGCGGGGGGCGTGGATTGGGGCGGTGGGCGCGGCGGTGGTCATCGGCGCACTTCTCAGTCGGCGGGCGTTGGTGGCATCGCTTTTTGGCGGAATCGCGCTATTATTAACCTTCGCTCTGGCGGGAACCGATTGGTTGCCACCTGCATTGGCGGAACGGGCGACTGATTTTCTGCCCTATATCAATGTCATCAATGTTAATGTGCGCGGTGTTGAGATTACAGATGCCAACTTTGCTGTGATTGAACGGTTGGCACATTGGCAAGCCGCCTATGAGATGTGGGCGGATGAACCCTGGTTGGGGCAGGGAGTGGGGAATTATGCGGCGGTTTACCCCGCTTATTACATCCCTCCCTGGACAGAGGCATTGGGTCATGCCCACAATCTGTTTCTAAATACCCTTGCGGAAACCGGAATCATCGGGCTGATTGCCTATTTGCTCTTCTGGGGGCAAGCGGTCTGGTTAACAATTCAAGCCACCCTCCGTAGCAACGGCTTGTGGCGGGGTGTGGCGGTAGGAACATTGGGAGTACTCGTCCATTTACACGCCCATAATTTTTTTGATAATCTCTATGTGCATGGTATGTATCTCCATGTCGCACTGATGCTGGCAATTGCCGCGATTTTAAGTAACCCTTCGCCTATCGCTGAGAGTGAGAAGCGAGGGATTCAGGAGCCTACGGAATGATGCGGGAATCGGCGACACAACCGAAGGTCAAAGCCTTCATCACGAGCCGTAAAGAACAAAAGCGGTTTGTGAAATTTGCGATTGTTGGCGCGATTGGGGCGACGGTTGACCTTACCGTTTTCAATTTGCTCTTGTTGCTGGCTGGCGTTCCGGCGGTCATTGCCAGCCCGATTGGGGTTTTTACCGCGATTTGTTCCAATTTTACATGGAATCGTTTTTGGTCTTTCCCCGAAAGCCGTCAACGTCCGGTTATTCCTCAATTTATTCGCTATCTGGCAATTAATTTGGTGGGTTTGGTGATTAACCAAATCATATTTACCACCGTTTTACACTACGCCATGCCAATGCTAGGGATTGGCTTCCCCTGGGCAGAAAACTTGTCCAAAGCCTTTGCCATCGGCGTGGTACTGTTTTGGAACTTTGTTGTGAACCGACTGACGACCTATCGCGGGTTGTAAACCTATAGTGAGCGTAGCAAAAGGGATATAGCGCATTGCTATATCCCTTTTTAATTTCCCAATATGAATCAACGTATCCTACCCCGTCAGGAATCGGTGAGATTCAGTCAAAGTTTATGGTAACTCTCATGTAGAGCAGTCAAAGCCATGTATATTCAAGAACGCTTTTTATAGCAACGACTCCTAAAATTTGGACTACCACTGTGCATCTACTTTTAACGCCCGCGCCAACCGCCGTCGGTATTCATGTTTGGGGATTTCTACCGCCCCCATGGAAAGCAGGTGGTCGGTGGTATATTGCACATCCAGTAAGGTATAGACACCCCGATTCAAACGTTCCACCAGATGCACCATTGCCACTTTACTGGCATCCCGTTCACGGCTGAACATACTTTCCCCCGCAAATAACCC
>CBKYSX010000526.1:0-3794 GCA_966690745.1 uncultured Ardenticatenales bacterium | reverse complement strand
ATTGGAATACCGTTTGCCTCCGAACATTTTAATCACTGCATCCACTCATACTGCATCGGCAACCGAAATTGCCCACTGGTGTAGCAGTGAAGGGCGCGTTGTTGGCTTCACTGCCATCCCCCCTTTTCTCAATGCCACCGTGGTTGAGTTGATGCCCGCCCTGCAAAGCGACCCCGTGATGGTAGAAAAAGCCCAAGAATTTTGGCGGAGTATTGGGCGCGAACCGGTCACGGTTGCCGATAGTGTGGGGGGCGTATTGCCCCGCGTCGTCTGCAATCTCATCAACGAAGCCGCTTATGCCCTGATGGAAGGGGTTGCTACCCCTGCCGATATTGACCGCGCCATGCAACTCGGCACGAACCACCCGCGTGGTCCCCTCGCCTGGGCAGACCTGATCGGGATTCCGCAAGTGGTTGCCATTCTGGAAGCATTGGGGCGGGAATTTGGCACGGCGCAATACCACCCCGCGCCCCTTTTGAAACAATATGCGCGGGCAGGACGGCGATTCTACGAAAAAACGACTGTATAGTGCATAAAGACAACGGCAAATACTTGTCCGGGATGGGTCGTTGCCTTTATGCACTATGCAATATGCACTATAAATCTTCTCCCCCATGAACACTCTCTCCCCATCCCGCCCCCGCCTCCGCGACCTGAACTTAACCTGCGGCATATTGTCCACAGGTGAACGCAACCAAATTGCCGATGTGGTAGGAGTGCGCGTGGGGCAGATGACACTGATAGACGGCGATGGTATCCGAACGGGGGTAACGGCGATTTTGCCCCATAGCGGGAACCTCTTTCAGGAGAAAGTCCCTGCGGGGGTCGTCGTGGGAAATGGCTTTGGCAAATTGGCAGGCAGTACCCAACTAGCGGAGTTAGGCGAAATCGAAACCCCGATTGTGCTGACCAATACCCTCGCCGTGCCATCTGCCGCCGCCGCTCTGATAGAGTACACGCTGACACAACCGGGCAATGAATCCGTGATGTCCGTCAACCCCATTGTCGGGGAAACCAATGATGGCTACCTCAACGATATTCGAGCGCGGGTGATAACCCCCGACCATGTACGGCAGGCGATTGAGAGCGCAACCGATGGCGAGGTTGCTGAAGGAACAGTGGGTGCAGGAACGGGAACAGTTGCCTTTGGCTGGAAGGGCGGCATCGGCACGAGTTCGCGCCGATTGCCCGAAGCATTGGGCGGCTATACCGTTGGTGTACTGGTGCAAAGCAATTTTGGCGGGGTGTTGAGTATCGCGGGGGTTCCAATAGGGCAGGCATTGGGCAACTATTATCTCAAATCTGTACTTGATCCCACCAATGCCGATGGCTCGATTATGATTATTGTTGCTACCGATGCACCCCTATCAGACCGTAATTTAACCCGGCTGGCGGGGCGGGCACTGGCAGGGTTGGCGCGAACGGGAGCCGCCTTTGCCAACGGGTCGGGGGATTATGCGATTGCTTTTAGCACCTGCCCGGACACATTCCGAACCACCGAACGCCGCCGACAGGTAGCCGCGTATCCTGAAGTGTCGAACGATGCCGTCTCACCGCTTTTTCTGGCGGCAATCGAAGCCACTGAAGAAGCCATTTACAACTCGCTCCTGATGGCAACTACTGTCACTGGTTTTCGCGGCACCGTGGAAGCATTGCCGATGGAGGATGTGGTGCGGGTGATGGGGCGCACGGCACTAAAGTGACCGTGCTAATAGGACGAAACCCCCGCGGGGTTAGCAACCCGATAGGGTTTTGTCCTTCTAGCACGGGGTTTCAACCCCGTGAGAGCCAACAATCACAGTAAACGATATGAACGACACACATTTCCTCACGACCATAGACCAACTCACCGCGCTTTACGGTGAACCAAACGAACGCTCCGCGAAGAAAGAAATTGACCATCTGGACGCACATTGCCGCGCCCTGATTGCCGCCTCGCCCTTTATGCTATTGGCAACCTGCGGCAAGGAGAGCGCGGATTGCTCTCCGCGTGGCGACCCGCCGGGCTTTGTCAAAGTGGTGGATAACCACACCCTGCTCATCCCCGACCGCAAGGGGAACAATCGGGTGGACAGCCTGAAAAACATCATCGAAAACCCGTTGGTGGGCTTGCTCTTTATGATTCCGGGCGTGAACGAAACGTTGCGCATCAATGGTCGCGCCCGCATTAGTGTAGACCCTGACTTATGCGCCTCTACGCCTATGCAAGGCAAAACGCCGACCTCGGTCCTAGTCGTCACCGTGATAGAAGCCTTTATCCAATGTTCGCGAGCATTGGTGCGCTCCGATTTGTGGAATCCTGATGGCTATGTCCCGCGTGATACATTGCCCAGCACAGGCACCATTCTTGCCGACCATACGGGGATGAACCTGAATATTGCCGCCTATGATAACAACTTAGAGGCAACCGTTCGCCAAACCCTCTACGGGCGGGACGATGGCTGACCTTGACCCCGCATTGTATGCCGCTATCGCCGCCGACCCCTTTGCCAGACTCCTCGGCGCAACGCTGGATGATGTACGCCCCGGTTACGCACGCATGAGCCTGACGATCACGCCGGATTTGGTGGGACCGCATGGCAAAACGCATGGCGGCACGGTCATGTCATTGGCGGAAGCCGCGCTTGCCGCCGCGACCCATGCCAATGGTACAATCCATCTGGCACTGAACGTCAACACCACCTTTCACAATGCCACCACCATTGGCGACACCCTCATCGCCGAAGTCACCCCGCAACGCACCGGTGGGCGTATTGCCGGTTATGAAATGCGTGTTGTTGACCAAAACGAGGTGTTGGTGGCAACGTTTCAGGCAGTAGTGTATAAAACGAACCAACCCTTGCTTGATAGGGAATAACAATGACTGCATAGTGCATATTGCATAGACGGCAACACCGCAAATCACGTTCAGCCATTGTTGTTTATGCAATATACACTACGAACTATGCAATCCAAAGGAGTATTGATAGATGTCACTACGCGATTCTTACATTATTGATGCCGTCCGCACCCCGATTGGGCGGCACGGCGGCGCATTGGCGGAAGTACGCCCCGACGATATGGCGGGGCTGATTGTTAAAGCATTGGTCGAGCGCACCGGGGTAGACCCCGAACGGATTGAAGATGTGATGTTTGGCTGTGCCAATCAAGCGGGGGAAGACAACCGCAATATCGGGCGCATGGCGGTGATGCTGGCGGGGTTGCCCCACCACATTGGCGGCACCACCGTCAATCGCCTCTGTGCTTCGTCGTTGGATGCGATTCAGATGGCAAGCCGCGCCATTATGGTCGGGGATGGCGCGGCTTTTATTGCGGGCGGGGTGGAAAGCATGACCCGCGCCCCCTATTCTTCCCCCAAATCAGAACGTGCCTTCGGGGGCGGCAATCAGACCATGTGGGATACCACCCTGGGCTGGCGATACCCCAATCCCAAAATGGAAAAGATGTTTCCGTTGGAAGCGATGGGCGAAACCGCCGAAAATATCTACGAATGGCATGCCGAACAATATAAAATTGACCGTACCACGCAGGATGAATTTGCGCTGGAAAGCCAACGCCGCGCCGTTGCCGCCATCGAAAGCGGACGGTTCAACAACGAACTTATTCCGGTTGCCATTCCGCAACGCAAAGGCGACCCCAAACTAGTGAGCCGTGACGAACACCCCCGCCCCGACACCACAATGGAAGGGCTGGCAAAATTGCGCCCCGCCTTCCGCGCCAACGGAACCGTGACGGCGGGCAATTCCAGTGGCTTAAATGATGGCGCGGCGGCGGTTCTGCTAATGAGCGGCGCG
>CBKYSX010000525.1:0-3797 GCA_966690745.1 uncultured Ardenticatenales bacterium | reverse complement strand
GCTCGCCCTCGCCCGTCGTGACCCGTGTCGAACCCGACCCGAATTATGTCAATGTGCTGACCAATTTCGCGCCCGGGGTTACGCCCGATAATTTCTCGGCGCGGTTTGAACGGTATGTAGATGTCACCGCCGGAACCTACCGCTTTAGCGTCACCGCCGATGACGGGGTGCGGGTGTATGTAGATGGCAATGCGGTCATTGACCAATGGAAAGACCAGGGACCGACCACGTACACCAAAGATATTTCCCTGACCACCGGTGCTCATCTCGTGACGATAGACTATTACGACAAAGCCCAATTTGCGACCCTGCAATTCAGGGTTAGTGCGGTTGCCACCACGCCGCAACCCTCCCCCACCGCCACCCGCACCGTCGTCCCCGCCGGGTGGAAAGGGGAATTTTTGAACAATACCAGTCTGACCGGTACACCCCTTTATACCGACACCTACAGCGAGATTAATTTCGATTGGGGCACGGGTGCGCCCGCGCCGCGCTTCCCGGCGGATAATTTTAGCGGACGCTTCACCCGTACCCTCAACCTTGAGCCGGGAACCTGGCGATTCACCGCCACCTTTGATGATGGCGCACGGTTGTATGTGAACAATCGCCTGCTAATTAATCGTTGGACGGAAGGGGCGATTCGTTCTTACTACTATGAAATGTACCTGCCGGGAGGACCGACCGAAGTACGGTTCGAGTTCTTTGAACTGACCGAGCGGGCAGTGGCGCGGCTGACCTATCAAAATGTCAGTGCGCCGATTCCCGCCGCCACCCCGACGATAATCCGCCCGACCAGTACCCCCACCCCTGTCGCCGTACCGGGGGAAGTGATTGTGGATGATAATTCGTCTTCCTTCATCAAAGGGGGTCCGCCCACCGGCTTCCGCACCGAAACGCAGGGGTACAACAGGCAATTGACGTGGACACAGAACAACGAGGTGCAACGCAACGATTACAATTTCGGACGGTGGTATCCCACCCTTACCGCACGGAATTATGAGGTCTTTGCGTACATCCCCGACCAATTCACGACGACCACCTATGCCCGTTATTCGATTTCCCATCGGGATGGTATTTCAACGGTGGTGATCAACCAATCCCAATTCAGCAATGAGTGGGTGTCGTTGGGAACCCATCCCTTTACGGGAACGCCGGGCGACTATGTGGGGTTGAGCGATGTCACCAGCGAACCCGCCCTTTCGACCCTACTGGCGTTTGACGCGATGCGGTTTGTGCCGCGGTAACATTCCAAACGTAAATAGTAGAAGGATAGGAAACCGAGTTTCTGCCGTTGAAAACTCGGTTTCTTTCTTACTCCCCTTTCCCCGTTTCTTGTTATATCAATTCAACGACCGTATCAATCAATAATTAACATCGTAGGTTGCAGAAAATACCGTGTTCTTACGTCTGCTATCCCGATGCATCTATTGGAAATGGCAAAACCGACAGTTTTGGATTGACTTATTTGGCAGGAAATTTCTCTGTATCATGCGCCGCTTGAATCACCAATTCCAGAAATCGTCCAAAAACCCATACATCACGTAGATGAGGTCTATGAATAGGGTCGGGTTGCCCTTCAATCGGAAGGGCTATCGTTGTTCCGTTCTGTAACGATACCGCGAGGGATTTAGGTTCGTGCAGTTCTTTGCTTTTCGGAAAGGTTACAGATTCAATCGTTTTGTATCCTATGAAATGCCAACCTTCCTTCTCATTTAAATATAACCCGTGTGTGGTCAAAACTATTGCACGTTCCAATGTATCTACCACATTTTCATATAGTCCCATTATGATTTCGCACGGTTGTAATGGTACATCAACGTTATAGGGTCGCTCCTCAAATACATCCACCGCATAATATCGGCTACTGTTAAGTGATTGAAGGTTACGCCAAATTAAGGACTTTAGAAGATTTGAGAAGGTCATAAATTCATGTAATGAGGGTCGGCATCCTCATAGGGTAAAAGAAACCGAGTTTTCCACGGCAGAAACTCGGTTTCGTCTGCCTTTGATAACTCTGGTTAGTCCGCTTCCGCCCCTTACCCATCGCCCCCCATCGGTAGTTTCAGCACCAGATTTTCCCAGATGAGGGTCGGGTTGGCGTTCGTTTCCTGCGCGATTTTGCGAAGGCGTTGGAGCTCATGCAAAAAGGTTCGGACTTCATGGGGGGTGGTATCCAGCGCGGTGCGTTCCAACACATCCCGTTGGTCGCTGTTCTGAATCGAATCCACCGCCCCGTTTTGCGTTAATAGAACATCCCGCCACCAGCTCGCCCACAATGCCATCACTTCCAAATCGTTGCTTTTGGCAAGCGGCGCGGCAAGCAACAACCGTTCGGCACGGTTGGCGCGGAGAATTTGATAGAGGGTTGCCAACGCCGAAGCCCGTTGGTTTAAGACATTGCGGTCTTGCACCGCATTGATTGCCCAGCCAATCCGCCCCCCGCTTAATCGCGCCAGCAATTGTGCCTGTTCGGGCGACACGCCCTGTTCCTGCACCAATGCCTGTTCAATCTCCTCTAACGGCAAGTTGGAAAAATGAAGCGGCTGACAACGGGAGCGAATCGTGGGGAGTAGTAATTCAAGGTCGCGCACGGTTAGCAGAATCACGACAAAGGCGGGCGGCTCCTCTAAAGTTTTGAGGAAGGCATTGGCGGCGGCGGTGGTGAGATGTTCCGCTTCGGGAATCAGCAGTATTTTGTATTTGCCTTCGTGGGGACGGCGCGACAGTTCGGTGGTCATGTGACGCACGGCTTCCACACTCACCGCCGTCACGGTGCTTTTGGTTCCCAACATCATCTCTTGCCACGCCAAATCCAGCGTCAGCAGATCGGGGTGGCGGTTGCTAAGCACCAATTTGCAGGCGCGGCACAACCCGCAGGGGCGGTGTCCCTCGTTGGTACACAATAATGCCTGTGCAAAAATGCGGGCAAGGGTGCTTTTGCCTACATGGTCGGGACCAGCGAAGAGATAGGCATGGCTGACTTCGTTGTTCGCTACGGCACGGCTGAGACGGTCTACGACCATACGGTGTCCGACAATGTGCCAATCGGTAAGCAGGCTGGGCTGATTCATAGGAGTGAATAGTGATAAGTGAACGGCAGTGACGACAGCAACGACAGTGACGGCAACGACTTGTAGGGGCGGGTCATCTCTTAACAGGAACTATGGAATGGAACATATGACCCGCCCGCCGTTACGGGCGACACGGGGTTGAAACCCCGTGCTAAGAGAACAAAACCCCTATGGGGTTGTAACCCTTTAGGGTTTTGTTCTTTTAGCACGGTCACTTTAGTGCCGTGCCAGGCGGACGGGTTACAAGGGTACACCCCTACAGCGTAACGAATTAATTTTTAGCTCCCATTCGTGCCGTGCGGCTTCACCAATCCGGAATCCATTCTTCTTCGTTCTCAAATAGACGATGGGTTTCCTCATCCTCAGGGAGCGGGTCGTTCATGCCGTCCAATTGGGAGTGTATCAACTGGTACATCAGGCTGTCCACTATCGGGCGCGGGGCGGGGCGGAACAGGTCATCTAAGGTCGTCGCTGATTCAAACAACCCCCACCGCACCGGCGCAAAGAGCAACCGCCGCGCTTTGCTCGCCCGCAGGGGCGGGTCGCGCTGTTGCAACGGAGCCAGCCCCACCCGCAGATATACCTCATCGGCGCGGCGATGGGTTGGGTCGTCGGGCAATAAGGCGCGGCGGGTCGTGCGTTCGATTCCGGTAATGATTCCCCACCACGCCACATGTAACCCCTCCTCGCCAAAGGCGCGGGGCTGGTACAATGCCAACGCTTTCG
>CBKYSX010000524.1:0-3814 GCA_966690745.1 uncultured Ardenticatenales bacterium | reverse complement strand
CCGCGATGAAAACCCTCCATGAGCAAAGTCGAACCTACCACCTCCGGTACCTCTATCCCTACACCACGTATCTGAAAGAAGATGGAACTTTTAACGATACCTATACCCATGCCGGGGCATTCATGCAGGCATTTCGGGAAGTGAACCGGGAAACAAAGGTGCTGGCGTGGGTGGGGATTCCGTTGGCAAACCCTTATAGATTTGGCGTTGAAGGGTGGGTAGATTTATCCAACGAAGCCACTCGCCAACACATTAGCGATTTTGTGGAACAATTGGTCACCGAGAACGGTTTTGACGGGGTACACCTGAATATTGAAACCGTATGGGATCAAGACACCCATTTTCTTACCTTATTGGAAGAAGTGGATTCTGCTTTAGCAGATGATTTGATGCTTAGTGTGGCGGGGAGTCATGGATCGCCTCCTATTCTGGAGCCATTGAAGTTGCGGTGGAGTCAAGATTATTACCGGGAAGTAGCGGCAAGGGTGGATCAAATTGCAGTAATGACTTATGACAGCCGCGCCCTACACCCCGCCATCTACCGTTTCTGGATGCGAGAGCAAGTAAGCGGTATTGCCGATAGTATTGCTGACACGAATACAGAATTACTAATTGGGGTTTCCGTGTCCGACGAGGCAACAACTACCCACATTCCTATGGTTGAATCCCTGGCAGATGGTCTAGCAGGGACGTGTGCGAGGGCGCAAGATAGGGTGGATGGAGTTGCGCTTTATGCCGCATGGGAAATGGACGGAGGGGAGTGGGAAATATGGCGGGAGTGGGTGGAATAATTCATGTTAGCGTGGGATGTTATTTTACGTCAGGTACGGAGCGGACAAGCCGCTACTGTTATAGCTACATTAACGGTGATTCGGGAGCAAGCCACGCTTGAAGATTTACCGCTTCTCTATCAATTAGCAGTGGAGCCAGATTGGTTGGTTCGGGATATTGCCATCGAAATATTTTCAAGGTTAGAGCAAATAGATGCGCTTCCAACGATTATTCGCGCTTTAGCAATGGATCGTGGAGATCATGATTTTGATGGCGTATCGGAATTTACAGGGGAATTGGTCGCCCGACATCCTACCAAAGCAATGGTATTGCTTCAACCTTTATTGTCAGACGTAAATCCCTCTATCTCGGACATAGCACAATGGGCGTTGTTATGGATTGAGTCTGCTGATCGTGACAGTATTGATTTTTAGTCGCTTCTGCTTCTTTATTCATTGGGTTTGTGGCAATATAGCGATTTGTACCACGATAGTAGGAATCCGGTCAGGTATCCCATTGTACTTTAGAGGAAAATAGCAACAACGATGTTCTCAAAAATTCTGATCGCCAATCGCGGTGAAATCGCCGCCCGTATTATTCGTACCTGTCGCCGTATGGGGATTCGCACGGTAGCGGTCTATTCCTCTGCCGATGCCGGGGCGTACCATGTGCGCGAAGCGGATGAAGCGGTGCTGATTGGTCCGCCCGCCCCCGCGCAAAGCTATCTCCGTGCCAATGCCATTATTGAGGCGGCACGGCAAACCGGCGCAGAGGCGATTCACCCCGGCTTTGGGTTCTTATCCGAACGTCCCCATTTTGCGCGGATGGTCACGGAAGCGGGCTTGGTCTTTATTGGTCCCTCCCCCGAAGCTATGGAAGGGATGGGATCGAAAACGGCGGCACGTGCCACAATGGAAGCCGCGGGGGTTCCGGTGGTTCCCGGCTATCAGGGCGGGGATTTGCAAGGAATGCTTTCTGCCGCCGATAAGATCGGGTATCCCTTACTGGTGAAGGCGGCGGCGGGGGGCGGCGGTAAAGGAATGCGGGTGGTTCATCAGGCGGCGGATGTGCAAGAGGCAATTGGTGCCGCGCAACGGGAAGCACAAAATGCCTTCGGCGATGGCACAGTTTTCCTTGAAAAATATGTCACCGAACCGCGCCATATCGAATTTCAGATTCTGGCGGATCAGCACGGCAATACGGTACACCTCTTTGAACGGGACTGTTCCGTGCAACGCCGCTATCAAAAAATCATCGAAGAAAGCCCCTCTCCGTTTTTGACGAATGAACTGCGACAACAAATGGGGGCGGCGGCAATCGCGGCGGCGCAAGCCGTGAACTATGTCAATGCCGGGACGATTGAATTTATTGTTGATGGCACGGGCAATTTTTACTTCTTGGAAATGAACACCCGTTTGCAGGTCGAACATCCCGTCACGGAAGCGGTCACCGGGTTGGACCTGGTAGAATTGCAATTGAGGGTGGCGGCGGGCGAACCGCTTCCTTTTACGCAGGATGAGCTGCATCAGAATGGTCATGCGTTAGAGTGCCGTGTGTATGCTGAAGACCCCGCCAATAACTTTTTGCCCGCCACCGGACCGGTGTTGCTTGCAAAAGAGCTACAGGGGACGCGGGTAGATGCCGGGGTGAAAACGGGGGACGAAGTGACCATTCACTATGACCCGATGATTTCCAAAGTGATTGTCCACGCCCCGACCCGTGCCGAAGCAATTCGACGCATGATTGCCGCGTTGGGCGACTATACCATTCTCGGATTAACGACGAATATTGCCTACCTCCGCGATTTGCTGAATCACCCCGTTTTCCGTGAGGAAGGCGCGACCACGCATTTTATTCCGCAATACATGGGCGATTGGCACCCCGCCGCCGACACGCTGACCGATGAAGCCCTTATTGCCATGGCGATTAGCGATTTACTCTCCCACCAGAAAGCGGAAGCCGCCTCGCCTATCGTGGCGGGTGACCCCTTCAATCCCTGGCGGATGGGCGATGGTTTTCGGGATGGCGTAAACGGATAGTTCACCACAGAGGACACGAAGAACACAGAGAACGACAAATAGAGTTTTAACCTTTGCGTTCTTTGCGTGAGTACAACATGGAATTTCGATATCAACGAGGCGACCAACAGGCAACGGTGCGGATTATCCAGAAGGGGGATGGCTATCAGGTGCTGATTGGCGAAAATCACTATGAAGTATCAGCAAAGGAAGTCAACCCGCATACATTGGAGTTGCTGATTGACGGACGCTATCTCCGTACCCATCATGCCGAAACAGACAAAGAGCGATGGGTGGCAATGGGGGAAAACATCGTTCATGCAACCCGTCTTCTGCAACGGCGGAGCCGTCGGGCGCGGGGCGGGGGCGATGGCTCTTTATCCGCCACCATGCCGGGGCAAGTCACCGCCGTAATGGTGGCGGCGGGCGATGAGGTCACGGCGGGGCAGGTTTTAATTTTAATGGAAGCCATGAAAATGGAATTGCGGATTGTTGCGCCCACCGACGGCAAGGTCGGTAAGGTCATGGTGTCGCAGGGCGAACAGGTAGAACGGGGGCAACCCCTCGTGGAAATGATGTCAGGGAGTTAAAGGAGTCAGACGATGCGGAAAATCCCCTTAATGGCAATGGTATTGGCGTTTTTGGTAGCAGTATGGATGCCACATGCGGCAAGTGCTAAGGTTCCCCGGACTTTAGATTGTGCAACCCAGAGCAACAATCTCGCCGCGTTGGGGCGACCCATGCCGGAGGCACGGTTGATTGCCAGCAGTAACCCGGCAATGACCCGCCCCTCTGGACCGAGCGCGACCCAACCGGCGCAAGTGACGTATACGGTGCAAGCCGGGGACACGCTCAGTATTATCGCCTCGCGTTTCCAAACGACAGTCTACGCGCTGATGGAGGCAAACAATATCCTCAACCCCAACATCATTCATCGCGGACAGGTACTGATTATTCCGGTGGCGGGGAGTACGAATACCCCTCTGGCGCGTCCCGCCGCGATGAGATTAACGGCTCCCTTTGCC
>CBKYSX010000523.1:0-3816 GCA_966690745.1 uncultured Ardenticatenales bacterium | reverse complement strand
TTGGTCGAAGGCGCGTTAATCAGCCCCGCGATGATGTCCCGTACCCCTTCATACGCCGCTGTTGCCTCCTCAGAAAGGGTGTGAATCCCACGATGGACGTTGGCGTTGTGGCGCGTGTAATAGTCATCCATCGCCGCCAGTACGCTGGTCGGCTTCTGAGAGGTGGCGGCACTGTCGAGGTAAATCAACGGTTTGCCGTGTACCTCGCGTGTAAGTATTGGGAAGTGGGAACGGATGTCGGGTATGTTCATTGGGTTATCATGCTCACCCCACGTTCCACCCCTCGAACGACACGAGGGGTTGAACATGGGGCTACCATCACACCACCCCTTATCAGGGGTTCAGGTTCTTTATATCGCTATTATCTCACAAAATCTACAACCTTTGTCCCATAAATCGGGCGGCGTGTCCCTTCTTGGACGGGAATGCCATGTACCACGTCCTAAAGGAACGGTGCTCATAAACAGACGACGAACCATCTGATTCCCGTGTCCCCCCTCCCCGGAGGGGGCTAGGGGGTGGGTTGCCGTGTTCCCCGCCCTAAAGGGACGGGGAACCATAGACAAACGACAAAAGATAGCGGTAAACAGAGAGCACTGGTGGGTAAGGTAGGTAAGGTATGTACTCCGACAGAGACCCCCCTCGCATTTTACCTATCTCCCTGGTAGTGGGGTGTCGTTCTCACCCCGATAAATCCGCAAAATTTTCTTCCATCCACGCCACCGCGAACGGGACAAGCGTCTGCGCCTCTAACAGATAGGTGGTTGCCTCCCCCACTTTGGTAGTGGGGATATTGTGATGAGCGATGTATGCCTTCGTTATCGTTTCGAAGTAATCCTCTTCATCGTCGTCGTAGTCCACAATACCATTGCTGGTATCAAATTCCTCGAACCATTCCCATACCTTCTCGCCATTTTTTAAAACGGGAAAGCGATAGCGCACGACCCGCTTGTTGGGAATATTCGCCAGATTTTCGGCGTAGTGGATCAGTGTGACGGTTTCCAACGGTGCGCCCAGCATCAACACTTTACCATTGAGTTGATACAGTTTTTCCAACGGCGATCCCGCCCCGTCCCGGTAATTGTGCGGCTGGTCGGCGGTGATGTAGCGGGCATGGTTGCCGATAGCGGCATAGGAATAGGGCTTGTCGCTTCGTACCGCGCCGGGGGTCGTGCGAAGATACTCCGCCAGAATACTCATATCCCCGACATGGGCGCGGGAGGTGAGGGGGTCAAAAGGGGGCATTTCGGCTAAATATGCCTGCTTCTTCTCCTCATCCTCCCAACTGTCAATCTCATACGGGTCATCCTGCCACCCCAACCCCATCATCAGCGTCCCTTCGGGGGTCAACACCTCCAGCAACGCTTTCAGCACGACATCAGGACCGCCCACCACCCAGCCAATCGCCTTCACCGAGGCGTGGAGCATCACCGTATCGCCGGGTTGAACGCCCAGCGCACGGAAATCCCGAACGAGTTGAGAACGGGTTACGTAGTGCATTAGGTATTAGGAGACAAAGCAGAATTAAATTTTACGATCTTATCCCAAACTATTTGCCCGTTTTCATCGCAAAACTCCAAGAAAAATTCGGTGCTCATCCGAGCAATTACACCTCCGTATTGTCTATTAAATTCACTATTTCTTTCTTCCGCACTATGTGCAAAAGGTTCAATAATATCTAGATATAAATCTACATCACCAGATATTAACTCCCAGAACCTCTGCCCACATAGCTTCAAGTACTCATCTTTTTCTGGTCTATTATCCCGACCATAGCAACAACCATTCACAGCAACTATATTACGTGCAGAGCGATTTGTGCCTAAAACTCTTTTCGCCGTTCTGAAGTTATCTTTCATCTTTGATATCTGACTACTATTTCCCCAATTTGGACCCGATTTAATTGCGACAATGTAGTAGATGCCATCACGCTCAAATTCCAAATCAATTCCTATAGCCGCAGATTTACGCCCATTATATGCAATTTCACATACATGGATGGCTAGTTGTTCGAGAACAGAACCAAATAACCCTTCTTCTTGTGAAGAAAGATGTGCATCTAAAATGGCTTCTACGAAGTCTTGAGGTGTTACAAAATTCTTAGTGCGAAATAGATAAGGGTTCTTCCGCTTAATTACATCTTTTAACTTTATTTCCTGAATACTCTCTAATCTGCGTTGATGGAAATCTATTATAAGATTTTCTACATACGGAATGAGAATATTTCTATCAATCTGCATCGTATGGTACTCCCGCTTCTAATAAGTGAGGTTGCAGAGGTTCTATTTGTTCGGTAGCCAATTCCACATATTCAGCCTTAACGTCTACTCCAACAGCATTGCGCCCTAACCCTACTGCAACTCTTGCAGTTGTTCCTGAACCAGAAAAAGGGTCAAGAACCCAATCCTCTTCCTTTGTAAACAACTTTATGAACCACTCAGGTAGGCTATCAGGAAACGCAGCACTATGGTTACGGTTATAACATTCCGTCGCCATATGTAACACATTAGTAGGATAAGCCTTTGTGCGATTGACCCAGTTGGAAACGTTTTTGCCAAAACCGCTACCTACTTTTGAATTGTCCCTAACTTTGTCAGTGTCGCTTAATTTAGACAGTCGCGATTTTGCCCAATCTCCCATTGGAACCATGACTTCTTCCTGATACATCGCAAATTGTTTTTGTTTATTGAATTGTAGACATCGTTCCCAAGAGTCCCGAAATCGATTGGGCCATTTACCGGGATAGCTGTTTTTCTTATGCCAAATAAATTCTTCTGTCCACAACCAACCTTGCTGACGTAATGCCATAATCAGTTCAAGTACGTAGGTATGCCGTTCACCATTTACGACTTTTTCTTTGATATTCAATATAAACGTGCCATCGGGCTTTAACACCCGCTGAAATTCAGCGGCACGAGGTAAAAACCATTCAACGTATTTATCAGGATGAATACCCCCATAAGTTGAGGAACGACTATCTGCGTACGGAGGTGAGGTAACAATCAAATTGAAAAAGTTGTCGGGGTATTCTTTTAGCACATCAAGGCAGTCGCCGAGTTCGATTTTTGCTTGAGGAGTCATGGTATCGCCATATTGAGGTATTAGGACTATAGATTGCGCTATTATTCTACACCGTAGCGACAAGATGAGCAGATTGCAAAAGGGTGGGGTCGAAGAACCCCACCCTTTGTAGTAGATTACATCTCCATCTTGCGGTGAATCGCGTCTTTGAGCCGATCCCGCACTTCCCGCAAGGGAATGCGGTCCAGTACGGGGACGAAGAAGCCTTCCACAATCAAGCGTGTGGCGGGTTCGGTCTGAATCCCCCGCGTTTGCAAGTAGAATAGTTCTTCGGGATCCATCTGGCTGGTGGTGGAGCCGTGCGTACAGCGGACTTCGTGCGCTTCAATTTCCAAGCCCGGAATCGAATCGGCGTGGGCGTTTTTGGAGAGCATCAGGTTGCGGTTTGCCTGATAGGCATCCGTTTGTTGCGCCCCCTTTGCCACCTTAATGCCACCTTCGTAAACCGAACGGCTTTTGTCCCGTACCGCACCCTTAAAGAGCAGGTCGCTGGAACATTGGCGGGCTTTGTGGTGTTGCAGGGTGTAATTGCCGTGATGTTGCCCGGCGATGGGGAAGAAGACGCCGTTCAGCAACGCGCTCCCGCCTGCCCCGTTCATATCCAATTCGGTTTGGAAGCGGGTGAATTTCGCGCCGAATTGCCCCACGGTCCAGTTCAGGTTGGTGTTGGCATCAGTGGTGGCGCGGCTGAAATTGAGGTGGGTCACGTTCGACCCCCAATTTTGCAGAGCCATG
>CBKYSX010000522.1:0-3842 GCA_966690745.1 uncultured Ardenticatenales bacterium | reverse complement strand
ATACTTTGTACCCCATGACGGTGCATTTGGATAATCTTTTCCGCCGCCCATTTGGTGTTGACATAGGCATTGGCGGGAGCAGGAATCGCGCCCTGTTCATTGACATTCATACGCGAACGATAGCCAAAATAAATGCTCGGCGTTGAAACATGAATGAGCCTAACCCCTTGCTGTTGCACACATACTTCCACAATATGCCGCGTGCCAATCAGATTCGCCCGATAAAAATCATCATAGTTGCCCCACGCCGCCGATAATGCTCCACAATGAAAGATCAATTGTTGTCCTTCACATGCAAAACGCACGACCTCCCCTTCCCCCAAATCCCCATAAATCATTTCAACGCCCCATTGCTCTAATAGTGCTCCCTTTGCCCGATTACGACCCAACCCTGTTACCCGCCATCCTTCCGCTACCAATCGTCGCGCCAATGCTCCCCCGACAAAGCCTGTTGCCCCTGTTACCAATACGTTCATAAATGTTGCATAGTGCGTGTTGCATATTGCATAAATGACTACACAGAAAGCGACCCGATATTATTCCCCTTTTTAGGAAGCGTGAGTTACCATTCCTGCTTTCCGCTTTCTGCGTCCTGTTTCCCCACTACCTTACATCTCCCCGTTCCATTCAATGTCCCATGTGGTTGCTTCCAACGGAGTGATACCCAATCGCAGTGCCCGCCCTACAAACATGCCCAATGCCAGCCACTGCCACAACCACGGTTTGGGGTCGTCTCCGCGCCAGACGACATCACGACTATTCGTGAAAGCGTCCCGCCATGCTTGCCATTGTTTCCAATTTCGCAAGGTGGGCAATCCGTAAAAGAGCATACCCCCGCCCACCATCGCGCCGGTATGGGGTGCGGGGGTCACACAGGAGATGTCAGCATCCAGATACGCTCGAACAAAATGGGGATGGTTTGCCAATAGATGAACCCCGCTTGTCGCTCTGGGGTTACATTCAATTGCCGTCACGTCTCCGTTGGCTTGCTCGATGAAATCAAAGGCGATTTGTCCTGTCCATTGGCTCTTTGCGGCGAACTGTTCTACCCATGCCCGACTTGCCGGATGGTCAATATTCCGAAAGGCAACCGTTGCCCCTTGCCCCGCCGTCCATTCCGTAGGGTAGGCGCAATGGGCAGTGAGCCGTCCGTTTTGGGCGATACTATACGTACAAATTTGCCGACCCGGAATAAATTGTTGAACCACCCAGGGTTGAACGTTGTTAGGATAGACAGAATCCAATACCCCTTGGGGCGTGGGGCGAATCAACGTTTGCCCTGCGAACCGGGAGTATGCCGGTTTGAAGACCCATTCACGGCTGTTCTCTAAGAAAGGATGCAATCCGGTCTGATTTTCAATCGTATAGGTTTCCGGTACTTCCAGTCCATCCCCCTTCGCTTTTTCAACAAAAACCCCCTTGTGATGAACATGATGCAGGTGCGTAAGAGGGGGGACGAATACCCGACAGGCAGAGGGCAATTGGTCGCAGATTCGCGCTACATGGAATAGCTCTTCACACGTTGGAAGCAAAAACGTAATGCCTTCCCGTTTAATAAGAGCATTCAACTCCCCGGCAAACGCGTCAAGAGCCTGTGCCGGGGGGGGTAACGTATATGCCTTGGCTACCGTACGAGATGCGCCGGTGAGCGTTAGCGATACACTATCCGCCACGATGACGCGATGCCCTGCCCGATAAAAACCCCGCGCCAATTCCAGGGTAGCGGGGGCGCGTCCGCCTAACAGTAAAATCGTTTCCATACCGATATGTTTGGAATTGTACCACCATCGTTATGTCCGTAATGGTATATCCAATTTGCAATAGTCCCTAGTTGTCCATCCTGAAATTGGCTCTATCAAATTCGTATGAAGTGAAGTACACTAATAAAAAAGGTGTCGTTTGCCCCGAAGGTCGTGGCTGAACGGGGTTGATTAACGAGGAGCCATCCCCCATGGAACTGCATATTGCCGACGAACGAGCCTTCTTGCTCACTGAACAATTCACCCCCGAACAAGCACGGGAAAAAGCCATCGCCGCCAAAATGACCGTTTTTGGTATGTTGAACAATCTCTTGTTCCGCCCGAAAGAGAACGATGTGCAGATTACCCGCACCGAACGCCGTTACGAACCGATCTGGCATATTGTCTGCCACAGTGAGGTCGAGTACGATATCCGTAGCACCTTTACGCTTACCGTTCCCAATAAATATGGCGCGGCGGTGGTGCTGGATGCGATTCCCGACCAAACCTTTACCCCCGAAAAAGGGCAAATCGCATTGACGGGAACCACGCAATGCCACGAAGACCATAAACGGGAAGTAATCTACGATGCCGTAACGGGAATTGAACAACCCACATGGGAAAAGTTTTTGGTTTATCCGAAAGAAGAAATTGCGAATCTCGCCGCTTTCCGCCCCGAAGGGGTTATCGTTGTTCCGCCTGAAACTCGCGCCTCTGCGCTGGTGCGCCAGCAATTGGCGGGCATGATGCAAGCGGTCCAAGCCGATAACGTCCACAAAGAAATCGTCGAAATCCAAACCGTAGACCTCTATTTCCACCCTGTATTTGTCTATGAATACCATTGGGTGTCCAAAGACCGCCGCCAAACCGTACAAATAGATGGATTATCGGGCGAACTCAGTACCGCACAGAAAGCCATTGGAAGCATTATGGGCAAATCCATTACCCCGGAACTGCTCTTTGATGTGGGAGCCGATGCGGTGGATTTGCTGATTCCGGGGGGCGGCATTGCGATGAAAGTGGGGCGGGCGTTGACACGCAAACAGTCGCAAGGCTAAAATTCCAAAGATTTCCTCTAATTAAGGTGCAATCGCACCTTTTTTTGTGCCTATGACCACGATTGCCCTCCCACTAGGAACCCTGATATGGACTCCGGATGTCCCGCGCCCTGTTGAAACATTACAAGCGGGGGAAACCCTCATCGGTTTCAACCCTGATACGTTTAGTCGTGTTCCGGTAGATCTTCAACGGGTTCAGGTTCAAGAAGGAGTACCGGGGTGGCGGGTTGAAGCAGGAGGGCGTATCGTAGTAATGGCAGAAGCACAACGCTGTTCCCGCTTTGATTTGACGGGCGAATGGCACACTTGTATGGCACAGAACCTAAAAGAAGGGGATTTTTTACCCGTTGACCGTCTGATTCCTATTCCATCCTCGCCGATGGCTTTACCACCCCTTGATAAGGACCTGACGGCAAGATTGGACGAAGACCCACTGGCACTCAGCGATGCGCTCTATGATTCCACCGCCTATTTCCGCGAAATGGAAAAACGAAGTTTGCGTCTAACCCTTTATGAGCTGTGTGGCTACCTGTGCGGAGCCGTCACTGTGCAAGGGAGACATATGGAATGGATGCCTTCGGATGCAGTTTTACAAACGCATTATGTTCAATCATTTGTTACCATTTTTGGCAGGACTCCTAATGACGACCAAAGCCTTATACATCGCTTAGTGCGTTGGATGGGGGATGGGCTTGTGGATGAGGAACATCGTCGCGTTCCCGTCTGGCTCTGGTCGCTGTCCAATCCGGCGTGTAGTGCCTTTCTACGGGGTTTTTTTGATACCACCGCTTCTGTTATGGAAGAAGAAATTACGGTCTGCAATGTTAGCCAGCCCTTGCTCAGTGGAATCCAAACCGCATTGGGACGATTGCATATTGAATCTACCCTTACGACCACCGGGGACAACCCACCGTTCCAACTTGCCATTCGCAATGTGCGCCGATTTGCCGAATGGGTGAATAGCAATGTCACCGCCCATAACGGCGTGCTTCGTCACATTTATGCCCGCGAACCCCGCTATCCTTCGGATAGTACCGCCCGTTTG
>CBKYSX010000521.1:0-3847 GCA_966690745.1 uncultured Ardenticatenales bacterium | reverse complement strand
TTGTGCTTTCCCTTCGGATTGCACCGGGGTTGTATGCCGACAGAGCCGGGGCATTTATTCGCGTATTATCAAAACATTCCGGTAGACCGCCCCATCTCATTTTCACAGGCACTTCGGGAGCGGTGAACCCCGCGCTCCAACTGAATGATTTGGTCGCTCCTGTCTCGTTCGCGCAAGTAGATGAGTTGAAAACTGAATTTATACCGATTGAGAATGAAGCCGCGAATTTATTCAGAGGATATGAAAAATCTTTCAGGAAGGAGGAAAACAAAGAGGAACAAATGGAACCAATTGAAACTTCTAATGTAAATACGCCCATAAAAGAGAGCAAAAAAACGGCAACGGCTTCAACCTCAATGGAAAGTACTTCAGGCTCTGAAACACATGCGAATCTGGTGTATGGCAATGATATCCGGCACGGAGCGGTGGATAGTATCCTCTTTGAAGATGCCGGGTGGAAAGAGAACTATGAGAAAACACTGACGGTGGTAGAGCAGGAAGTGGCAGGGATTCTGCACGCCTATGGAGCGGATGTTCACAATATCCGTAAATTCATCTTTTTCTCGGTGTCAGATGTGCTTGGCAAGGATTCCTTTGCGGGCGAAGGGTCCCGGCAAATGAAACAACAGCGCGTTAAACAGAACGTGCTCATGATGGATGCCTTAAAACAAATTCTACAATCGAATGATCTTAAAGATACAGGCAATAAAGATGAGGTTCCACTAGGGCTGTTACAGCTTAAAATTCAGGGGAATAATTTAACTACATATGCCAGTATGCTCGAAAAGGGAACCAACGAGATTGCTAAACTTACTCAGAACAAACAGAAACAAGAAGAAACGCTTAAAAAACTTCAACTTCCATCGAAGAAATCTACACCAAAATCCCAGACCTTAACAAAGGAAACCTCTACCGAGCAACCTTCTACCTCTATCCCTACACCTGAGAGCAAGATTCAGGATAGTATTAATAATCTTGAACAAACCATCATTCAGCTCCGTCGTAGACGTGATCTGGCAACAAAAGTCCGCACATTGTTACAGCTACGTAACAACCTGTTACCTCAGATTGAAAAACTGTTGCAAGTGGCGCATATACTGCATCCGAAGCAGGCACAGGTGCTGGAATTACAAATTTACGATGAGATTATCAATACCTTCTGGAATCAGGATGAGCCATTGGAAAAGGGCGAAAGCAATAAAAATGTGAATATTAACAGTAAAATGGAGAAGGAGAAGGAAGAGGAAGAACCATCAGCACTAAAGGAAGAAAAGGTAATGCTTACAGTACTCAATCGGATTGTCCCGTTGTTGCAAAGTTATGGCATCCTTGCCGCCTCTCTTTTACAGAGTGAGTTGTCCAAATCCCATAAATAACCCGACGAAAACTTTATGAATATTTCTGCGATTCCAACAGATAGTGAGCTAAGGGCATTATCCCTGTTGATTCCCACCTATTTTGGTTTGGCGGTGGTGGAGAGACAGGTGGTGATGACACTTTATACGCATGGGCAAAATCCGCCGCGCCCATTGGTCAGCTATACAATTGTGCCTGAATCGCAACCTGACTATACGGGGTTGCCGTTAGCGGAAACCATTACCACCCTTGCCGAACAAGTCAAAAGCCATTACCATGCTATGCAAGCCAGCCCCGATTCGCTCTTTATGCGGATCCTGCAAATTGCCAATGACCCACCGTTGCTGACCAATACAGAAGAGGGGGTGCGGGGTCTACAGGTTTCCACCCGCGAAGTCCACTCTGCACGAGAATCCGACTGGTTCCCCGCCACGCCCACTCCTTAAAAACAATTACCGCAGAGGCATTAAGTGATGGCGAGAATCACATTGCCTTTTTTGTGCCCCGTATCTACATAACGATGTGCCTCAACAATCTCCTCCATCGGATAGGTGCGGTCAATCACGGCTTTCAGATCTTCCGCTTCCACAAGGGTGGCAATAAAGTTGAGATTGTCCCGATTTTGCATCAGCCCGGCGGTGACAAATTTAGCTTTTTTGCGCCCGAACAAGGCAGTCCATAGCACGGAGGTTAGGACACCCCATGTTGGCACGGTGGAGAGGTAAAGCCCATTGGGGGTCAGGGCATTTTTACATTCCCCGAAAGAACGTTTGCCCACCGCGTCAAAGATCACATCATAGACTTGTCCGCTTCGGGTGAAATCGGTGCGGGTATAATCTATGACCCTATCCGCCCCCAGCGATTTTACCAATTCCACATTTGCACCGCTACAGACTCCTGTCACCTCTGCTCCGTAGTATTTCGCCAGCTGTACTCCGTATGCCCCGACTGCCCCGGACGCTCCGTTAATCAGCACCCTTTGCCCCGCTTTCACCTTGGCGACATCGCGTAAGAAGGTGAGGGCAGTGGTCGCGCCGTCGGTGATTCCTGCCATTTCTGCATGGGTGACGTTGGTGGGCTTGATGGCAAGCGGCTTATCTTCCCGTAGGCAGAGATATTCCGCATGAGCACCAAACGTGTCGGGACTCATACCAAATACCTGATCCCCCACCACAAATTCTGTAACCCTTTTCCCGACCGCTACGATTTCCCCTGCAAATTCGACTCCCTGCGTGGATAAGCGTGGTTTGTATAGTCCGTAAATCAGACGGACGAGAAAGGGGTCGCCTTTGCGGAAGGCACAATCTGACGGGGAAACCCCTCCGGCATGAATTTTAATGAGGACTTCATTGGCTTTCGGAATCGGCTTGGGAATCTCTTGAAGTTGTAAGACTTCCGGCGGTCCGTAGGCAGTACAAACAATGGCTTTCATGGAAACGCTTTCTGAAAGGTGCAAGGCGGGGCAACCCTATGAACCCGCCCGGCGGGGTTATTGGGCAACTGAGATAACAACTTTGCCGTGTGCCTGCCCGCTCTGAAAGTAACGCAATGCCTCTGCGGTTTCTGATAGTGGGTAGGATTTGCTGATGACAGAGGTCACCTTGCCCGCTTCCATCAGTTCTTTCACAACCGTCAGGTCTTGCGGGGTGGGGTTGGCAACGAGGTTGGTGAACCGCTGACCCCCTTTTTTTGAAAATAGGGAACCAAACAGCATCACGCGGAAAATTTCTGTAATGGAGCCGCCCGCCACAATGTAGATTCCGGTAGGGGTCAAAAGGGGTTGATAGGCGCGGAAGGGGCGGTATGCCGCAATATCAAGTATCAGGTCGTACTGTTGCCCGATGCGGGTAATCTCTTGCTGTTTATAGTCAATCAGATGGTCGGCTCCAAGGGCGCGAAGCACCTCCAGCTTGCCCGTCCTGCCAACGGCTGTTACCTCTGCTCCTAAGGCTTTGGCGATTTGCACAGCAAATGTGCCAACCCCGCCCGTTGCCCCGTTAATGAGTACTTTTTGCCCGGCTTGAAGTTTGCCAACATCGCGTAACCCTTGCAGAGCCGTGACTCCCGCCAATGGAACGGCGGCGGCAGATTCAAAGGTCATGGTGGCGGGTTTGGGAATCAGCATATCGGCGCGGGCGCAGGCATATTCGGCATACGCGCCCCAACCGTCGGCACTCATATCGCCAAAAACCTCATCCCCTACCTTCAATCGGGTGACATTCCGCCCCACCGCTTCTACCCGCCCCGCCACATCTGCGCCGGGGATGGTGTGTTTGGGTTTCAATACGCCCCCTGTCATCAACCGCGCCAAAAAGGGCGTACCTTTAATAATGAGGGATTCGGCGGCGTTAACCGAAGAGGCATGAACCTTGATTAAGACTTGATCATCGGTCGGCGTTGGTTTTGGAACCTCCTGATATTGTAAAACTTCGGGAGGTCCGTATCGGGTATAGACAATCGCTTTCATGGGTTTCCTTGTTTATTTGTTGAA
>CBKYSX010000520.1:0-3855 GCA_966690745.1 uncultured Ardenticatenales bacterium | reverse complement strand
GGAACGAGGGCGGGTCTTTAACGATGGTTGGATCGCTCTGCATTCCGATGTGTGCAACGCACATGCGCGTAGTGATGCCCCTACCAGACGAACATTGTGGGGGTGAATAGCTATTGATAAATGTGGGTAAACCTTGGTTCTAAAGGACGGGGCAACCCAATACGGGACGCTGTGGGACAAACAGCAGTATTTGAGGGGCATCTGTGTTTATTAGCCCCGCTCCTTCAGGGCAGGGAAGATTACCAACGATTTCTCTGTATACGTATGAATCAAACCAAAACCGTACTCACCGTTGACCTCGGCGCGGAATCGGGGCGCGTGATGGCGGTGCAATTCGACGGGCAAACCCTGCACCTTGAAGAATTGCACCGCTTTCCTAACCGTGCGGTTAAAGTACGGGGAACGCTCCATTGGGATATTCTGCGCTTGTGGGATGAGATTCAGGTCGGGATTACCAAAGGCAAAGGCTATCAACCAGCCGCCATCGGGGTGGATACATGGGGCGTAGATTTCGGGTTGTTGGACGCGCAGGGAACGCTTTTAAGCAATCCTGTCCATTACCGGGACGGGCGCACCCACGGCATGATGGAGTGCGCGTTCGAGCAAGTGCCGCGCCAGACCATCTACGCGCAAACCGGGATTCAGTTCATGCCCATCAATACACTCTATCAATTGATGAGCATGGTGGAACAGCAATCCCCCCTGTTGGAGAATGCCGCCACCTTTTTAACCATCCCTGATTTGTTGAATTACTGGCTGACGGGTGAAAAAGTTTGTGAATTTAGTAATGCCACCACGACCCAGATCTACAATCCCGTCACCGGAACCTGGGCAACCGACTTGATTGAGGCGATGGGGATTCCAACCCATATCTTTCCTACCATTGTGCCGCCGGGAACCCGATTAGGGACATGGGAGGAGATTCCCGTGATTGCCCCCGCTACCCATGATACGGGCAGTGCGGTGGCAGGGGTTCCCACCCTAACACCCCACTATGCCTACATCAGTAGCGGCACATGGAGTTTGGTCGGGTTGGAAGTGCCAACCGCGATGTTGACCCCCGCCGCCCTCGCCGCGAACGTCACCAACGAAGGAGGTCTAAACGCCACCTTTCGCCTGTTGAAAAACGTCATGGGCTTGTGGATTGTGCAACAATGCCGTGCGGCATGGGCGGCAAAAGGACAATCCTACGAGTACCATGAATTGGTCGCGCAGGCAGAAGCCGCCCCACCCTTGCGTTCTTTGATTCCGGTGGATGACCCCCGTTTCCTTCCGCCCGGCGATCATGTTGCCTTGATCCGTACCCTTTGTATAGAAAAAAACCAACCGATTCCCGAAACGCCGGGGGCGGTGATTCGTGCCATCCTGGAAAGCCTCGCCCTCGCCTATCGTGGAGTATTGGATACGCTGGAACAGTTGTCGGGGCAACCTGTAGAGGTGATTCATGTGGTCGGGGGTGGTTCCCAAAATCGCCTTCTCTGCCAGATGACTGCCAATGCCACCGGGAAACGTGTGCTTGCCGGACCGGTAGAAGCCACCGTGATTGGCAATGCCTTGGTGCAATTGATTGCATTGGGCGACCTATCCGATATTCATCAGGCGCGGCAGATGGTCGCCCGGATGAGCCGTTTGCAAGAATACCTCCCGCAGAACCGTGAGATGTAGGAAGATGCCTACGGGCAAATGAAACAATAACTAAACTTTTTGCCATGCCCACCCCTAGTTCCGTTGCACTCCACTAGGGGCTACAAGTAAGCGAACGGCAACAGCAGAAGTGCCGATGATGGTCGTTCGCTTATCGGTAGCCGCCAGTGAAGCGTATCGGAACTGGCGGGGGTCAATGAACCGAATGACTGATACCAATTCCTTCCACCACGTCACCTATCTCTGGGACGATGCAGTCGCAGAGTCATTAGACCCGTTGGGGCGGCTGGTCTACCGCTCCAATATTCTTGGTTCGGACCAACGCATTACCAATACGGGCGGGGGCAACACCTCCGCCAAAATTACGGAAAATGATCCCCTGACGGGCGACTCCGTTGAAGTGTTATGGGTGAAAGGCTCAGGGGGCGATTTACGCACCTCTACTAAATCCAATTTCGCTTCGCTCTATCTGGATAAATTGAATGGGTTAAAAGCCATCTATGACCGTGCCGATGTGACGGGAGCCAAAACCCCGATTGAAGATGCCATGGTGGGGATGTACCCCCATACAACCTTCAATCTAAATCCCCGCGCCAGCTCGATTGATACGCCCCTGCATGGTTTTCTGCCCGCCCGCCATGTAGACCATACCCACCCCAACGCCGCAATTGCCATTGCCGCCAGCAAAGACCAGCAAGCATTAACACAGGCGATTTACGGGGATGACGTGGCATGGGTTCCCTGGCAACGCCCCGGCTTTGATCTGGGGTTGGTGATGGAACGAGTCGCGCAGGAACAGCCCCATGTCAAAGGGATTATCATGGGGCAACACGGGCTGATTAACTGGGCAGAGGATGATAAAACCTGTTACGAGTTGACCCTCACTCTGATTGAAAAAGCGGCACGGTATATTGAAGCACGGGAAAAAGGGGAAGCAACGTTTGACGGACAAAAATATAAGGCTCTCTCGGACGAAGAACGGCAGACGTTACTTATCGAACTGCTCCCCCGCTTGCGCGGCATGGTATCGGCACAGGCACGGATGATTGCCACGGTGCATAGCACTGATAGCATTCTCCGCTTTGTCAACAGCCATGATGCGCCCCGTCTGGCAGAACTGGGTACGAGTTGCCCCGACCATTTCCTGCGTACCAAAATCAAACCGCTTTATGTCAATTGGAATCCGGCAACGGAAGATACATCTGCCCTGCTTGCAAAATTGGATCAAGGATTGGCGGACTATCGCGCCGCCTATACAGAGTATTACGAAGCGTGTAAACATCCCGATTCCCCCGCGATGCGCGACCCCAACCCCACCGTGATTCTGATTCCGGGGGTGGGTATGATTACCTTTGGCAAAAATAAAAGCGAAAGCCGCGTCACCGCCGAATTTTATCAGGCGGCGGTGGAGGTGATGCGCGGGGCGGAAGCCGTCAGCGAATATATGGCTCTGCCCCGACAGGAAGCCTTTGACATCGAATACTGGTTGTTGGAAGAGGCGAAATTACAACGGATGCCACCCGAAGCGGAATTGGCGCGGCGTGTGGTGGTGGTAGTAGGTGCCGGAAGTGGCATTGGTAAAGCCACCGCGCACCGTGTTGCAAAAGAAGGGGCGCATGTGGTCTGCGCCGATTTAAGCGCGGAAGCCGCGCAAGCCACCGCCGATGAATTAACCCGAAAATACGGGATGGGGATTGGCGTTGCGGGGACGGGCATTTCCGCCTGCGGTCCCGCAATTGGCGTAGGTGTAGATATTACCAAACGGGAAAGTGTGCGTGACTTGTTTAAGCAGGTAATTCTTGCTTATGGCGGCATAGATGATGTGATTGTCACCGCCGGAATTTATGTCGCGCCCGACCGTGATGGAAGGATTCCTGACCATTTGTGGGATGTCACTTTTGCGGTCAACGTCAAAGGCGGGTATCTAGTAGCGGATGAGGCACACGCGATCTGGCAGGCGCAGGGATTGAAAGGCAACATGGTACTGACCACCAGTGTCAATGCCGCCGTTCCCAAAAAAGGGTCGTTGGCGTATGATGCCAGCAAAGCCGCCGCCAATCATCTGGTGCGGGAACTGGCTATCGAACTTGCCCCGTTGGTGCGGGTCAACGGGTTGGCTCCTGCCACCGTTGTCGAAGGCAGTAGCATGTTCCCGCGGGAGCGAGTGATTGCCTCCCTTTCCAAATACAACATCCCGTTCAGTGATGATGA
>CBKYSX010000519.1:0-3861 GCA_966690745.1 uncultured Ardenticatenales bacterium | reverse complement strand
AATTGGGATTGGACAACTCGACTATTTATACAACTTACCAAATAGATTGGATGTATTTTACTTTTATCAGGTGTTATTTTGTTAAAGTTTTGGGACATTACAGCAAGGTTTATCTCATTGGGGACTAAACATGCCTTACCTGATGCTCCTACCGCGACAATTAATACATCATCTGGTTTTACGTAACTTCTAGATAAAGTTTGAGCCTTCTCTTTCGTGATAAATTTGGTGTCATTTAATACAATAGACTCCCCTGAAATATTTAGCCCTCTTAGAACAAGAACTCCTTCCGAAACATAATCATCTGAAGTGAGACTAGAGCCAAATGGTCCGCTAGATAGAGAATAACGCTGATTTGAAGCTACTTCTTCAATAAACACTTGGCTAAATTTGTTGTTATCTTTGCCGAACATCTCCAGAAAGAGGCTTTGCAGGTAGCCCTCGCTGACTTCCAGCGCGTAGCGGCGCAGGCGGCGCAGGCGGTCTGCCTTGCCCAGCCGCGCCGCGATGCGTTTCTGCTCGTCTAGGGGGGGGAGGGGGATTTTCCATGTTTGAACCGTTGATTTTCTAATTGATGGCGGATTTCCAGATTCAGCAAAATCATCCAAATTTTTTTTAATGAAAAGATAGAAAAGATAATAAATATCTATCTTTTCTTTAGGTATGACTACCATTACATTATTATCTACACAGGATGGTCTGGATAATAGACGCTTTTTATTGGTGCTAATAGCTGCACCAATTTTGGGAAAAATAATTGAACCCTTTGGAAATATTCTCGCTTTTAATTTTGACCTAGTGGATTCAAAAATGCTGAATTGGTGATAGTTCATCTCGTATTCATTTCCCAGAGAGTTCATATCCCCAACCTTGAAAAATGGATAATCACCATCAATCTCTTCTTGAAACTCCAAAGGAAATCCCGCACCTGAATCAACGTCACATACATCACCTAATTCTACGTGATTAATAATCATCCCAACATCCCCTCCAACTCCCGTGCGGTTTGTCCAATAATGCGTTCCAATTCTGCCAGTCGTGCCAACGTTTCACGGGGCGGGGCATGGTAGCGGTCATCCTGCTCCGCAGGGCGGTAGCGGCTGGCGGAAAGGTCATATTTGTTCTTTTTGATGGCGGCTTTCGGGACATAAAACTGGCGTGTCAGCCGTTCGTAACGGCTCTGGATGGGGGCAATCTGGGCGTTCAGGTCGTTCAATTCCGCCTGTTTCGCTTCTAAGGTGGCGCGGGGGGCGGTATCTTCCTCGCTGGCAATCGCGGCGTGGAAGGTTAATTCATGGATCGTTTTTTCCAGTGCCAACCGTTCGGTTTTCAGGGGCGCAAGGGTGGCACGGAGGCGGCGAATGCCCCCCTCCCGTTCGGCGCGGTAGGTGGGCGTGGTGCGCTGTTGCCAGCTTTCCAGAATATCGGCAAGGTCATTTTCGGCGGTGGGGGTGCGTTTATCATCCAGCGAAAAGCCATCGTGCGCCATATCGTAGAACCAGATGTCTTCCGCACTTTTTGCCCCTTTGGTAAAGAACAAAATCGCGGTACTGACCCCGGCATAGGGCTTAAAGACCCCGCTTGGCATCGAAACGACCCCATCCAATCGGTGCTGTTCCACCAGCAGTTGGCGTAATTCGGTATGTGCCTTGCTACTGCCGAACAGCACCCCATCAGGCACAATCACGGCGGCGCGTCCGCCGCTATCCAATGCCAACAGGATACGATGGAGAAAGAGCAGTTCGGTTTTGCTGACGGTTTTGGGCAGTTGGGGGTGAACATCGCCTTTGTCTATCGCGCCCTTAAAGGGGGGATTCATCAGAATCAGGTCATACTGGCGTTGTTCGGTGTATTCTTTGGAAAGGGTATCGCGCAGGAAGAAGTGCGGCTCTTCGATGCCGTGCAACATCAGGTTCATGCTCCCGATACGGAGCATGGTCATTCCGGCATCATTATCAAAGGCGCGGAAGGCGCGTTTCTGTAAAAAGTCCCGTTCGGCAGGTTTCAGCAAATCCCCCGCCAGGTTGTGCGGCTCACCCGCTTCGTCGTATTGCAGGATCGTGGCGGAGGTGTGGGTTGCCAGAAGGTGCTGATAGGCATTCACCAGAAAGCCGCAGGTGCCGGCGGCAAGGTCGGCAATCCGTTCGCCGGGGACGGGGTGCATCATGCGTACCATCAGGCGAATGATGTGGCGCGGGGTGCGGAATTGTCCGTTGCGCCCTGCCGTGTTCAGTTTGCTTAAGAGGTATTCGTACAAATCCCCCTGCACATCCTGATTCTGCTGGCTAATCGCCATCTGATCAATCGTTTTGGTCGCCTCAATCAGCAGGGAAGGCTTGCTGATCTTAAATTCGGCGTTCTGCATGTATTCGTGGAAAGATGTCCCCGCCACGCCCATTTCTTTGAGATGGGGAAAGACAAATTCTTTGACATGGCGGAACGCTTCGGTCGCGGGGTATTGCGTCCATTCCTGCCAGCGCATGGCGCGGGGTACGGGGGACACATATTCTTGATTGCGAAGTTTCGCCCGTTTTTCGGCGGCGGTTTCGCGGTCATCCAGCCGTTTGAGGAAAATCAGGTAGGAAAGTTGTTCAATCGCGTCCAGCGGGTTGGATAAGCCGCCTGACCAGATTTTGTCCCAGAGGCTGTCTACCTGCGATTTGAGTTTAGGGTCGGTGAGCATGAGTGAATAGTGATGAGTGGTTCGTGGTTAGTGGTTAGCGATGCCCACCCCCAGTTCCGCTACGCTCCACTGAGGGCTACCTGTAAGCTCACGGCGTTACGGCGAAAAGTGGTTGCCGTTTAGCTTATCGGTAGCCGCTAGTGGAGCGTAGCGGAACTAGCGGACGGGGGGACGGTTGTCAATTATCCATTGTCAATCGCTAACGTTTCGGCGAATTGGATGAGTTCGGCAATTTCGTTATCGGTAAAGCGTTTTTCGACAGCATCCGCGCCCCATTGGGTAAAGGGGGCATCATACAAATCGGCAAGGTTGATGCGCCGCCGTTGTGCCAGCGTACTGGAAAGGGTGCGAATGAACAAAATCTGGGTGGCGTTGAAGGGCGGTTGGTGGTCGCTGATGAAGGTTTCCATCGAACGTTGCACAATCGCGGTGTAATCGGGCAGGGTGGCAACCCCCCAGACATGGCGCACAAATGCCAGAAAACTATCCACAGGTTGGCGGTAGAGGCTGTTGAGCAATGCTTCGTCCAGTTTAAGCGGAACCCCCAATTCGCGGCGCAGGGTGCGTTCCAATTCCAGCAATTGGGCATCGGTGACGGGTTGTCCTGCGTCCAACGCTTGCAGGGTGGGGTGTGCCATTACCATTTCCAGAACTTTGTCTTCAATAATCTGTTTGTATTCCTGAACGTGCAACGGCTCTTTGCGGTCAGGAAAAATCAGATAGCCCTGTTCCGCCACGCGATCCAGCAGGTCAATTTCGATGGGACGGACCGGAATGGTGCGCCGCCTGTCCATGAAGGGGGCGAGGGTGTCCATCATCTCGTCCAATTCATCCAACGTGGCACTTTCCAGACGGGCAACATCCCCGGCAAAGTCCACCCAATCGGCGGCTTGAGGCGATTCTTGGCGCAAATCAGGGAGCACGGCAATATCCTCAAAAATTTCTTTGAGATTCTGCTGGACATTTTTGCGCTCCATGCGGCGCAATTTGAGCCGTTCAACTTTATGGGTAAAGGTTTGCGCGGCAATATCGGTGCCTGCGGCAAAGCGCAACAAAGGACCGACGCGCAGACGTAAGAAGTCGGCTTTGCTTTTGGTGAGCGTCTTCCAGAAATCATCATCCCATGCGGGGGCAACATCGAACCACACTTTTTGCACCGAATAGGTATCGCGGGGAAT
>CBKYSX010000518.1:0-3862 GCA_966690745.1 uncultured Ardenticatenales bacterium | reverse complement strand
TGGGATTGTCCGGCTTCTGTTTCGCCAACGGCGATAGTTCGCGGGGATAATCCACAATAAAAGTGGGCTGAATCAGCAGGGGTTCTACAAAGTCGCTGAAAATTTCATCAATTTGTTTGCCCCATGTCGGTTTCCGCGCTACTTTAAGTTTATGGCTGTCTAAGGCGGCATGGAGTTTTTCGATGGTCGTTTCGATGTAAATATCAATGCCCGTGCGTTCCAGAATCGCCTCTTGCATCGTCACACGCTCAAAGGGTGGGGTAAAATCAATCTTCCCCTCCTCACCAAAGGGAACCACCAACCGCCCTTCATCGTTGCGCCCGAAGAGATGTTCCACCACATAAGCGTAACAGCGTTCCATCAGGCTCATCATCGTGTGGTAATCGCCGTATGCCTGATAGGCTTCCAACATCGTAAATTCGGGGTTGTGCTTAAATGAAATCCCTTCGTTGCGGAAATCTTTGCCGATTTCGTAGACCTTTTCCAACCCGCCCACAATCAACCGCTTTAGATAGAGTTCATCGGCAATCCGTAAGTATAAATCCCGCTTGGCGTAATTGTGATGGGTGACAAAGGGGTGTGCCGCCCCGCCGCCGTATATCGGTTGCAGAATAGGCGTTTCACATTCAATGTAGCCTTCGGCTTCCATGAATTGGCGAATCAATGAAACGATTTTGGCGCGTTTGATGAAGACCTCACGCACATCGGGATTGGAAAGTAGGTCGGCGTACCGTTCGCGATAGCGTTGTTCGACATCGCTCAACCCGTGCCATTTTTCGGGGGGTTGGTTAATGGCTTTTGCCAGAACGCGCCATGATTGCACATCTACCGTCACCTCATTGGTACGGGTGATAAACAAAGGTCCGGTTGCTTCGACAAAATCACCCAAATCCACAAATTTCTTGAACCGGGCATAAGACTCTTCGCCAATCGTATCCCGTTTGAAATAGAGTTGAATCTGCCCTTGGGTATCCTGTTCGGTCAACAGGTCGGGTTGGGTGGGCGGGGTTTGCTCCGCACCATCCTGAACCTTCATAAAAGCGGCTTTGCCCATAACCCGAACTGCCATCGTGCGCCACGCCACCGTCACCATTGGTCCGGCAGGATGTTCCTCGCCCATATGGTCTAATGCCGATTGGCGCATCAGAATCAAGGCTTCCGTACTGGAATGGGTACGCGTACTCCGCGTGGGATAGGGTTCAATCCCCTGCTCCCGCAATTCAATCATCTTGTTGTACCGTTGTTGTTGGTATTCGTTGAAATTTTCAATCATGATGGAATTATTGGTTGCCTATGGGTTGCCTGCGGCAACCCATAGGCAACAGGGATTATAAATAAAAAAAGCACGGTGGATCGTACCGTGCTTTCGCGGTGGACGCACCGTACTACTTTACTGGACTTTGAGAATCTTGAAAGTCGTTTGCCCGCCGGGGGTTAGGACCTTAATTTTCGCGCCCTTCTTTTGCCCGAGCAGTTTACTGCCGAGGGGCGATTCGTTGGAGATACGACCGGCGCGAGGGTCGGCTTCGGTCGCACCAACCACCGTATAGGTTTCTTCTTCGTCAAAGCCGTCTTCTTTAATCGTGACGGTACTTCCCAATGCTACCACCGAGCCACCCGTGTGCTCAATGATATGGGTATTTTTGAGTAGGTATTCCAATTCCTTGATTCGTCCCTCGACAAACCCTTGCTCCATCTTGGCATCATCGTATTCGGCGTTTTCGCGCAGGTCGCCTTCTTCTTTGGCTTGGCGAATTCGCTCCGCCACTTGCGGGCGGCGCGTGTTAATGAGCCAATCAAGTTCTTGTTCTAGTTTCTCTTTCCCTTCGCGGGTTAAAAAAGTTGGTTTGTCGTTCGTCATAGGGAAAATCGCCTCGTTCCGGGATGATAGCAGATACGCCGCAGAGAGAACGGTTCTCTCTGCGGCGTACACGCTTTCAACAAAAAAAAGACGAAACTGAACCGCCCGGGCTTCAGTTTCGGAATTACCCTTATTATAGTCCTACTCTGTTCAAAAGCCAAATAGTTTCAAGGATGGTTTATGTTGAGTTACAGCAAGGTTTGGCAGAGTATAGAGGTTCGATACAATCACGGGACGCAGGACGCAGGACGCGGAAAGCAGAAACGTCATAAGGCATGATAGATAAATGGAAAATAGGAATGGGTGTTGTAGGGGCGGGTCACATCCCCAACACTACTCCCAAAATGGAACTTATGACCCGCCCGCCGTAAAAACGGTACGTAAGACGCAGAAAACTAGGGCGCAAGCACATGAATTTAGCCCAGTCGCTTTAGCATGGGGAACGATTAACACAAAACGAAACATCCCAACAGCATACAAGGAAAGTCATCATTGTTATGCAGATTTTAATTTTGGCGGGGGGACGCGGGCTGGATTTGCAACCCCTTTCCCACGACTACCCCTCCGCAATGATGTATGTCGCGGGAGGCACGCTCATTGAATATCAACTCCGCATGATTGAAGGTTTTACCCACAATGGCGTGGCGGTGGTGTTGCAATACCGGGGGGACCAGCTGGCGGAACTACTTGCTCAATATGAGGGGATTCATTTGATTCCCCAAAAGCCACCCTTTACACTGATGAGTGCGCTGGCGAATGCGGCGGAATGGGTACAAGAACCGGTGTTGGTCTTACATGGGGATTATTATTTTGCCGCCCGTGCCGAAGCCTTTTTGGGGCACGCCAGTACACAACCGCTCTTTTTTGTAGAGGAGAGCAATCAGGCTCCGTTTCATCGCTCCGGAGCCTACTGGTTGCCGCCGGAAGCATTTCTGGTAGCGGCGGAAATGGCAGAAAAAACCTCACTGGCGGATTTTTATACCGCCCTCCAGAATGCAGGCTTCCGCCCCGAAGTGCGTGTGATGGAAGAATATGCCCAGCATGTTCGTCAGCCCGCCCACTTGTTAAATGTCAACCATTTTCTGCTCAGTCGCTGGCATGATGTTATGCACCCCTCCGAAACAGCATCCGGGTATGACGCACTCAATTTCAACTGGATTGCACCGACTGCCGAGGTGGAGCGTCCGTTTAACGGTCTGTTCGTTACCGTTGCCCCCTACGCGATTGTCCAAAACAGCCATCTCTATAACGCGCTCGTCATGCCCCACAGCCGGATTATAGGGCAGAATGAGCATGATGTGATTATTACCTCTTCCCGCCAATCCAAAAACACCCTACTGTATGGCGGCAAACCCTTCCACCCCTGGCGCAAAAAGGTATAAGCGGCTTTACTACTATTATGGCATCACGTCCCCCCATTCCCCCTGCCCTTGCCTTATTTATCGGGGTGGTTGCGGTTTCCTTTGGCGCAATTTTCCTGCGATTAGCCGGGGAAGAAACCCCGGTTCTTGTGAAATCTCTGTACCGCGTCGGGGTTGCCACATTGGTACTCCTACCCTTCGCGCTCCGTACCGCCCGCCCCGAATGGCAACAACTGACCCGCCGCGATTGGGGGTTGGTGTCGGTGGCGGGGGTATTTCTGGCAGTCCATTTTATCACATGGGTGGCATCATTGAACCATACCACCGTTGCCTCCAGCGTGGTTCTGGTAACAACCAATCCATTATGGGTGGCTTTGCTGACCCCGTTTGTCAGTACGGAACGGGTATCGCGGCGGACATGGGCGGGCATTCTGTTAAGTTTTGCGGGAAGTGCCGTCATTGGCTGGGGAGATTTCGGAACGGGCTTAGAAGCGTTGTGGGGCGATGCGCTGGCATTAATGGGGGCATTATCGGCGGCGGGTTTTTTGCTCATCGGGCGGCAAGTACGCCAGAAATTATCGCTACTGGCGTATGTGGTTCCGATGTACGGGACAGGGGCGTTGGTGTTGTTATTCCTCAC
>CBKYSX010000517.1:0-3865 GCA_966690745.1 uncultured Ardenticatenales bacterium | reverse complement strand
TTTCTACAGCGTGGCGGATGGGGTGGAGTTGCTGATGGCACAGGGGGAGAACGAAATTCTGGTGGCGGACACCCATGACAAAGCCAATGTCGGGCAGGTCTGGCTCGGCACCGCCCGCGACCCCTATACGGGGGAGTTTGGCGGCTATATTTACGATCTGTTTATAGACCCCGCCTACCGGGGGCAGGGTATCGGCAAAGCACTGATGCACGCCGCCGAAGCCGCCAGCCGCGACCGGGGAGATAAAACCCTAACCCTGGCGGTGGCGACCTGGAATGCCCCCGCCCACGCGCTCTACGAATCGCTCGGCTACACCCCCGAACGATTAACGATGAGCAAAGTGCTAAAAACATAGGGCATATTGCATAGTACATAGTGCATAAACGGCAACGACTATCTCTCTTCCCCCTTTCGGGAGGGGATTAGGGGGTAGGCTGTCGTTTATGCAACATGCAATATGCAACATGCAATACCCAATGACTGAAATTCTCGGACCGCTCCTTGCCGCCTTCATTTTTACAGTAATGATTCAACAAGTGTTCCCCGACGGACGATTCCCGGTGCGAACCTCGCTGTTGGTCATCGCATTGTCGGCGTTGGCGGCGCGGATTACCCGTATCTATTTTGCCGGTTCTACTATTTTTACCCCCGAATTTGTCGGGGCGGGGCTAACCGCCGTGATCCTCTTCGCGATCTTCCACCGCACCGGCTGGTTGGCGCAGGAACTGCCGCCTTCCGACAACAAAGAAGAATCCCAAAACGAGAAATGAGAAACGGGAAATGGGAAACGAGAATAGGGGAGTACGAACCCTTCTCATTTCTCATTTCTCCTTTCTCGTCTATCCCCTCTCCTCTCTTTCCTCCATGACCCTTGAAACTTTAACCCTGCTTTCTACCACCTTTATTGTCTTAAGCGGAGCCAGCCTGTTGTTGGGCTGGTATTTCATTCGCTGGCGCAAGAACCGTAAGTATCACGAATACACCATGCTGTCGGCGACGGCATTTGCGGCATTGTTTCTGGTGTTCTATGTGACCCGATGGGCGATGTATGGCTCCAAACCCTTTGAAGGGGAAGGCATCTGGCAAACCATCTACTACGTGATTCTGATTCCCCATGTCATTCTGGCGATTGCGGTGGGTCCGTTGGCACTGTATCTCATATGGCTGGCGCGGCTCAAAAAAGATTTTCGCACCCACCGCCGCTTTGCGCGTTGGACGCTTCCCATCTGGCTATTTGTCGCGGCAAGCGGGTGGGTGATTTATTATATGCTCTATAAGATGTTCTAAGAGGGTTGCGTGGTGCGTAATGGATGGATGGTTTGTAGACATTCATCGCTATTTCCCCAACCTGAAGAATGGGGCTAAAAAATACGGGAATCTTCGGAACAAACCACATTGTTAAACAGGACACCCGTATTGATTAGCCCTGTCCTTCAAGGACAGGGGAACGTATGTTGCATGAATGGCGCATAGTAATGCAGGAGCAAAGGATTGGGGTAGGGGCGGGTCACATTCCGGGCGACACCCCCAAAATGGAACTTGTGACCCGCCCTTGTGGTCATATCGGTATGACCATACGCGCCAATCATCACGGTATGGTGGAATTCATGGCGGGTCACAGGTTCCATGCCGATTGCTTCATAAGGTGTGACCCGCCCCTACATCGAAATTTAAATCCCACGAGGGGAATGGGCGCGTTGATTTCGATAGGCGAGTATGCTATGCTCTCAATCTGTTGACGGAGTAGGGAGAAGTCAGGTATGCACCCCACCATTCATGCGTTCACTGTAACAGAATATGAGCGGTTTTTAGAGGCTCAATCGGCGGATAGTTCACAACGGTACGAACTCATTAAAGGAGTTATTTACGAAATGCCACCGATTGGGGTTGAACATGCCGCGACGGTAACGATTTTAACGCGACTGCTACAGATGCAATTGGGTAGTGATTACGTTTTAAGCATCCAAAATCCGATTCAGTTAGAAGAAAGTCAACCGCAACCTGACCTTACGATTATCGAATGGGCAAAATGGGACCGAACCCTGTTACCTTCTGCTCCTACTATATCGTTGGTGATAGAAGTCGCGTCAACAACCCTGACGTACGACCGGGAAATCAAAACTTTTCTTTATGCGGAAGCGGGAATTCAAGAGTATTGGTTGGTAAATCTGCCGGATAAAGTGATTCAACAATATCAATCCCCGACGCAGGAAGGGTATATGATTCAGCGCGATTGGAAACGAGGCGAAATTTTAACGACCGATTTATTACCGGCTGTCTCTCTTTCCGTTGCGGAAGTTGTGGGATTGCTGTAGAAATCGTTAAAATTCTTTGACAGAGATGCCCATGTGCGATAGGATTACGCCCGTTCCTATTCACGATGAAAGGCACCGGGGGAACGTTCCCCTCACCGGACAGCAACCCGAAAGGGTGCGGAACTAACCCTTCCGCACCCTTTCTTATGTGTTTATATCCATAGTTGACGGATAGCAACCCGTATTCATACCCAACGCCCGGTATACCGGGCATGATTCGCTTTAGGAGGCGACGGTGGCGGCAAAGGAAAAAGGCAAAAAAGTACGTGTAGCCGTTATTGGCGTGGGCAACTGCGCCAACTCATTAATTCAAGGGGTCGAATATTACAAAAATGCCAAAGATGAAGACCAGGTTCCGGGCTTAATGCACGTCAATCTGGGCGGGTATCATATCAACGATATCGAATTCACCGCCGGGATTGATGTGGATGCCGAGAAAGTCGGGCGTGATTTGAGCGATGCGATGTGGCGCGGGCAAAACAATACGATTAAGTTTGCCGATGTGCCGAATCTGGGCGTAAACGTCTATCGCGGCATGACCCATGACGGCTTGGGGCATTATCTGAAGCAAAAAATCACCAAAGCCGACGGACCCACCGATAACATCGTTGAACTTCTGAAAGATACCAAAACCGATGTGGTGGTGTCCTATCTGCCTGTCGGTTCCGAAATGGCGACCAAATGGTACGTGGAGCAAATCCTGAAAGCCAAATGCGCTTTCGTGAACTGTATCCCCGTCTTCATCGCCCGCGAACCCTACTGGCAAGGTCGCTTCCGCGATGCAGGGGTGCCGATGATTGGCGATGACATTAAATCGCAGGTCGGCGCGACGATTGTCCATCGTGTACTGACCTCCCTCTTTCAAGATCGCGGCGTTCAATTGGAACGTACCTCGCAATTGAACGTGGGCGGCAACATGGACTTCTACAATATGCTGGAACGGGCACGGTTGGAATCGAAAAAAATCTCTAAAACCAATGCCGTGACCTCCATGCTGGATTACGAACTGCCTCCCGAAAATGTCTATATCGGACCGTCCGATTACGTTCCCTGGCTCACCGACCGCAAATGGGCGTATATCCGTATGGAAGGGCGTTCCTTTGGCGATGTGCCGTTGAACATCGAAATGAAATTGGAAGTGTGGGACAGCCCCAATTCCGCCGGGGTCGTGATTGACGCGATTCGCTGTGCCAAATTGGGCATGGATCGCGGCTTAAGCGGTACATTGGTGGGTCCGA
This sequence comes from uncultured Ardenticatenales bacterium, assembly GCA_966690745.1. Lineage (GTDB taxonomy): Bacteria > Chloroflexota > Anaerolineae > Ardenticatenales > Ardenticatenaceae > CBKYSX01. The sequence goes on along the minus strand of CBKYSX010000517.1, from coordinate 312 downwards.
GTGCCTATTTCAAGAAGTCGCCCCCCGTCCAATTGCAAGATGATGTTGCCCGCAACATGACCGAAGCCTTCATTCGCGGCGAAAACAGCGACACCCTCCCCGCCTAATTGCTCACCACAGAGGACACAAAGAACACAGAGACGACAAAAGCGTTTGCCGTTCTTTGTGACCTCTGTGTTCTCTGTGGTTCAATGTCGTTTCTGCTTTCCGCTCATGCTGAACCTGTACCGCTTTCTGGCAACATGGATTCCGAAACTGCCCCTCTGGTTGACGTATTGGCTGGCGGATATGATTGGCGCGGGGGTTTACTAT
>CBKYSX010000516.1:0-3872 GCA_966690745.1 uncultured Ardenticatenales bacterium | reverse complement strand
TCACCCCCCGACCCCCTCTCCATCATGGAGAGGGGGGGAACGGTAGGGGCGACAGCATCCGCCCCCGTTGGTTACGTGACGGGATTTTGGAATGGAACCTATTGAATTGATGGACGGGCGTGGGGCATCACGGATGCTTCGCCCTGCCGTACGGACAGGACGCGGGAAACGACGTACCGGGGATTTAGGGTAGGGGCGGGTTATTCCGCTTCGACCTCTTCTAAAATTGTTTCTAATTCGGCAATTGCTTCCAAATCTTTAGGTCTACCTGCCGCCCTTTTGGTACGTATCAACGTTTGCAAATCAAGACATCGGCAGGCAACCCCATGTAGGCTTGTTTCAATCGTATGTTCAATAAGCGTATTATAAGTTCCACCCCCCGCGATTTCACCTAAAAGGTCAAGGTCGCCAACATCTGTTTCCAAAGTAAAATTCAGCCCGGCTTGTAACGTTCGTGCTGACCATTCAAAAGGTAAGCCTGGAGGTACGCCCCTGAGATATGGGTGTAGGTTTACCAATGCGTTTGCCAACGCCTGAAGATTTTCGGCACTCCTTTGGTACACGATGTCAAGGTCAAAGGTTAATCGTGCGCTACCATGAATAACCCCTGCTACCCCACCCACAATGATGAATTGAACATCATTCGCTTGAAAACCTTGGAGTAACCGTGCAAAGTCAGTTTGTCTGGGTGCGTGCACGTTTACCCGCCTTTCGTAGTTCGATTGCCCACGCCTGCATTTCTTCCAACTTTTGTAATCGTTGGGTAGGCGTTAGCTTCAAGTTCTGTCGGATAAGTGTACGGTCTACATCCTTTTTGTACGCCTCAATTACAGGGTCAGGGGAGAGGGGTTGGTCAAGATAAGATGTCATGGGCGCGTTTATTTTGGGATGAGAGAGGGGAGATACTTATTTTTAATTATACCTGAAATCAGAAATTATGATGGGAGAAGGTATGAACTCATACGAGCAGGGCGAAGCATCCGTAATGCCATACCTTCGTCCGTTTACACCATTGGTCCATTCCAAAATCCCATCACGCAACACCATCGGGCGGATGCTGTCGCCCCTACAAGCCTCTACCCGCATTCATCATAGACATCACAATGGTCGTAAATAATATCCATGAGGCGGTTGGGGAACATGCCGCCCCCCACGCGCACCCGTTTGAGTGTCATGATGTTGTTCTGGCTGTGAATGGTGCCGCCCCGTGTGGTCACGGCAATCCAATAGCCCGCCTCCGCCACCAGATGCGCCACGCCTGAATCATAGGAGCCGTAAGGATAGGCGAAGGTGCGAACCTCCACCCCTAATTTTTCTTCCAGAATGCGGCGGCTCTCCTGCAATTCGCGGCGAATCCGCTCTTCGGATTTGCCGGGCAGGTCAAGGTGGGTCAGCGTGTGGGAGCCGATTTCCATGCCCCCCTCTTGCATTTCCTTCACCATTTCCCACGTCATGTAATCGTTGTTGCGCTCCTCAACGGGCTTGATAAAGACAAAGAACGTCCCAACAAATCCCTCCTCGCGCATAATCGGGTAGGCGTTGGTGTAATTGTCGCGGTAGCCATCATCAAAGGTCAGCACGACGGGGCGCGGCGGCAGGGGGGTTCCCATCTGAATCGCGTAGGCAAGTTGCGACAGGGTGATGGAGGTAAAGCCCTGTTCACGCAAGGTAACCAGATGGGCGCGGAAGACATCGGGACCCACGCTTAACCCGCGCCGGATCGAATCGGCGTTGGCGGGCGGGACGCTGATGTAGTGGTACATCAGAATCGGCACCTGCACCACCCGCCCCGACCCATCCGATACCAGCACGGGCAACCCTGCCGTCGGAACTGCTTCTATGGGTGGCGCACTCTCCGGCGTGGCGGTGGGCGGTGGCGGCGGAATCGGTGTAAAGGTGGGGAAAGGGGTTCCCGTCGGGTAGGGGGTGGCGGTGGGTTCAGACAACAGAGCGAGGCTCCCCATACCTTGTTGCAGTTGTTGGAAATTCAGATGGAAAATCTGTTGCCCCGTTCCATCCTCACAGCCGCCTTCGGTGCTTTCAATCGGAATCACCTCGCTGACGGGCGCACCCTCTCCATTCACCACTGCCACATACCATTGCCCCGCCATCGGTTTATCATCCAGCCAAATCTCATAGCCCCCGTTGCCCCAGGCAGGGTTACTGCCGGTCAATGCCTGCCCTTCGGTAGGAATCCCCCCCTGTGCGAACCAGACGCGCACCCAGACCTCGTTGACCCCGTACTCACCTGTATAGACATGTCCGTGAATCGCGGTGCGCTGACAATCCGCCCGTACCGATTGCGGCTCGGCACGGAATTGAGGAACGGGGGTGGGGGTCAGCGTAGGCAGAACATTGATGGGTGCGCCCGCGACGGTGGCGGTGGGGACATCAGCAAGGGCAGGTGCGCCGGTTGCGTCTGTCCCGTCGGGAATGGCAATATCTGCCGCCGTGGGGTCGGTTGCGCCCAGGGTTTGCGCCAACCAGACAATTCCCAACGATAAGAGCGCAATCGTTAAGAAAAATATCGGATAGGCGATGCGCGACGAACGCACCTTGCGCCGTTTGGGCGTATAGAGCGGGGTAGAATCCATAAGGGGGAGATTATAGCGGATTATCGGTTAAATGTCGTGGTGCGTGGTGCGTTGGTGGATTAAATTGGTAGGGGACATCGGGTTTCCCCGCCCTAAAGGGACGGGGCTAATAAGCTCTTTTGCCGTTTGCCTTTTAGCCCCGTCCCTTTAGGGCGGGGTCGGGCATCAGAATGACGGACTTTTCAGAAAACAGAGTGCCTTCCCTTAAAGTCATGCACCTCGCAACTTTACACAGGGTCAATTGTGCTTAACAGCGTCAGCAATCGTTGGTGTTCCTGTTTGAGCAGTTGGGCACATTCCCGCGCCGCCCGTTTCAGCCAATCGTCGTCCCGCCCGCGCACTTCATACAACTGGCGAATGTGCGCCGCCAGCACCTGTTCGGTGGGGGTTTCACATTTCGCCTGTAGCACGAGGCGAAAATAGGCAAAGGCATCGCTGAAATGGTGGCTTTCTTCGGGAGTACAGGGGTAAACCGCAAAATGCAGGGGTGGCGGTGAGGGGGGCAATGTGTGGCGCAGGCGTTTATCGTTGATATGCCCCACCAGCGACACGCGGAACAATGTCTGCAACAGCCGCTCCAATTGCGGGTGTTCTTTATAGACCCCTTCATTCACCGCCCCGTTTTGTGAACGGCGCACCGCCCGCCGCCCGCTATCGGCACTGGAGGTGGTGCCGAAACAGACCACGCCGTAACAATAGGTCGCGCCCTGCACCTGCACTTTCACCAGACTGCCCAAAGGCGGCGGTTGATGGAGCGTCAAACTTTCCGCCACAAAATCAAGGGTTGAGGTTTCGATAATTTCGCCTAGCATGGATGGTAAGGGGGGTAGGTTCGATAGATTCATAAGGAACCCCGCCATTACAGTGCGGGGATTCTATGCATATTACCATGAATAGGGAGGTTAGAGGAGGGGGACGGTATCACCCCATAAAAAGAGCCGGACTGAATACGTGCCATAACAGACACCGTACTCAGTCCGAGTAACAATCAAAACCCGCTTTTCAGCCTTCCGATCTTACTCAAAGATTACCACCCCGCCCGCATCCGCCACCACATTCCCGCCGGGGCGCACGGTGACAACCACATCGCTCCCATCAGGGCTGAACGTCACGCTGTAACCCGCGCCGGGGGTCAATCCTGTAACATAATGGATATGCCCGGCGGGGGCGGTATAGGTGATGTCGCTAAAGGGGTCAGCCCGATGCACAGGGAACAGCACCACGCTTCCCGCTACGGCTACGCCGTCATAGGACGTGCCCGCGCTACTACGAATCAAG
>CBKYSX010000515.1:0-3875 GCA_966690745.1 uncultured Ardenticatenales bacterium | reverse complement strand
GTTTCCTTCACCATCAATGAAGGGGAATTCATGGCAATCATGGGTCCCTCCGGCTCCGGCAAGTCTACCCTGATGAACCTGATTGGCTGTCTGGACAAACCCAGCAAAGGCAATTACTGGCTGGCGGGAACCAATGTCAGCACCCTGAGCGATGACCAATTGGCAGAAATCCGCAACAAACGGATTGGCTTTGTCTTCCAACAATTTAACCTGTTGAAACGCACCACTGCGCTTGAAAATGTCGAATTGCCCCTCATCTATGCGGGTACGAAAAATCGCCGCGACCGGGCGATTGAGGCATTAACCTCGGTCGGGCTGGGGGACCGTCTGCACCATAAACCCAACGAACTTTCCGGGGGGCAACAGCAACGGGTGGCGATTGCGCGGGCGTTGGTGACACAACCCTCCATCATTCTGGCAGACGAACCTACCGGCAACCTTGACACCAAGAGTAGCGGCGAAATCCTTGAACTGTTCCACCGTCTCAATTCCGAAGGCATTACGATTATCTTTGTTACCCACGATGCCGAAGTAGGCGCGGAAACCAACCGTGTTCTGCTGATTCGAGATGGCGAAATTACGGGCGATATGCAGGGCAAAAGTGCCGTTGAAGCCATCCGCCACGGTCCGAGCGTGTTGGCAATTGAGGAATACGCTTAAAGCGGGACGCAGAAAGCAGGAACAGCAGTGTAACTACAGAGAATGACAAGATATTTTTATATTTCTTTTGCCGTTCTTTGTGAACTTTGTGGCTCTTTGTGTTCTTTGTGGTTTCTGTAAGTCGTTGCCGTTTCTGCGTCCTGCGTCCCGCGTCCTGAAAGATGTTTTTATGAATCCGGCTGAACTATTTCAACTTTCCTTCCGTGCGCTGGGCGCGAACAAATTGCGCTCCGTGCTGACCATGCTGGGCATTATTATTGGCGTGGGTGCGGTGATTACGCTGATGAGCGTCGGGAATGGGGTACAAAAACTCGTGACCGAGCAGATTCAATCGGCGGGGTCGAACCTGCTCTTTGTTATTCCCGGCACCATCGGGTCGGGGCGGGCAGACCGTATCGGCGCAACCCTTTCCATCAATGATGCCGAAGCCCTTGCCGACCCGCGCAACGTACCTGACGCGCTGGGCGTGGCTCCCGAATTGACGGTGGGGGCTTCCGTCGAAAAAGGCAACATCAACAATTTTAACTCTATCGCCGCTACCACCCCTCCCTATTACACCGTACGGAACTTTGAAATGCTGATGGGGCGGTTCTTTGACGAACGGGATTTAAGCACCCGTTCCCGCGTGGCGGTGTTGGGGTCGCAGGCATACGAACGCTTTTTCCCCAACGGCGGCTATCCAATTGATGAAACGCTTAAAATCAACGGGGTGCAGTTCCGGGTGATCGGGGTGGTGAAAGAACGGGGGGGCAGTGCCTTCGGCTCAGAAGATGGCAACATCTGGATTCCTCTCACGACTGCCCATGCCCGTCTAAGCAACGAACGTACCGCCTCGGGAGATTTGGCTGTTACCACCATTTACGTGCAAGTCAACACTGAAGAGCGTATGGATATTGCCAAGCAGGATATGGAAGAAACCCTACGCCAACGGCATGATATTACCTTCCGCGACGATGATGATTTTACGGTGATTAATCAGGCAGACTTAGTGGCGATTTTCGGGCAGATTACGGGCGTACTGACCCTCTTCTTAGGGGCAATTGCGGGGATTTCGCTGTTGGTGGGGGGGATTGGCATTATGAATATTATGCTGGTTTCCGTCACGGAGCGCACCCGCGAAATCGGGGTACGGAAAGCCATTGGCGCGAAACGGCGCGACATTCTGACCCAATTCCTGATTGAAGCGATTGTGTTAAGCCTGACCGGGGGCATCATCGGCATCTTCTTAGGGGTGGGCGGCGCGGCGTTAATTTCCCAACTGGTGGAAGACCTTACCGCCATTGTTTCGCCCGATGCGGTGATTCTCGCCACTGGCTTCTCGGTCGCGGTGGGGCTAATCTTTGGTATGTATCCTGCCTATCGCGCCTCCCAATTGAACCCGATTGAGGCATTACGGTACGAGTAGGAAATAGGTGCATATTGCGTGTTGCATGTTGCATGACAACAAGCCCGTAAAAAATAGACATATAAAGGTTGCTCAAGTGAGGAAAGCGACATCGAATCTCAAAGCATATTTGTCTATGCCTGAACGATTACAGGATTTAGTGGAACAATCCCTTGTGTTCATGCGTAACCACCCCGAACATATGCTGAATTTCGGTTATCGCTATGCGATTTATGCCGCAATAGGTTCGGAATATCCCAGCCGCCCTAAAATAGACACTATAGGGCATAAACGCCGCGCATATCTTTATATTCTCACCGTTCAGTATGTTCTACCATTATGGAAAACGACTTGGGATCATCTTACAGAGTTTCCAAGGCATGTCATTCAAGCCGCCTCAGACATTTTTTTAAAGGGCATAACAGACGCAACACACATCTGGCTGGAACAGAATCGCAGTCCCCATCTTTACCGAATGAACCCGGCTTTAATTCCAACATTTCCAACCAATGAACATGAATGGAATTATGTATTAGTCCAATTATGGGGGGATATGGAATACCTCGCATCTGTGATAGAACAAGAAAGTGAGCTCCCGCCAACAGATGTAGGTTTTGGAGCTGTGAAAGCTTTATCCGTTACTTTGTTTGATGAAGACTATCCTTATGACAAACCTGATTTTTCGATAACAGAAGAAGTAACAGATTGGTATGGTTGGGATTCGGCATATTATGCCATGATGGCAATCAGTCGTTGGACAATTACAGGTTCAGATAAATTCAAACGTAAGGCGTTTTGGGAATGGTGGTTGTTAGACGCAATTCCCCACGCCTATTCTCGTTTCTAAACACCCTACACTATGAACACCATTGAACAACCCATTATCCCTACGTCGGAATCTGCCACTTCTTATATCACCGCCGCCCAACAGGGTCATCATACATGGGTACGCTACCTCATCGGTACGATTTTGATAGCAGTGGCATGGTTTGGCGTAGGCACTATCGCAACATTAGTCATGATTTTGGGGTACGGGGTATTGATAGGGGATCTTGGGGTCGCCTTTCAACTCGCCTCCCCTACTCCCCCGGCTGACCTGATTGTACCTACTTTCCTGGTGTTGATGGTGAGTTTTGTTCCCTTCTTTTTGGGAACAGTGGCAGTTGTACGCTTTCTGCATAACCGCCCGGTGCGAACCCTTGTTACGGGAAAATCACGCATCAATTGGCAACGGGTGGGGACAGGGGCGGGGGTATGGCTATTGCTTTTGCTAGTGACCCTGGGCATAGACCTTGTATTGCGCCCCGATATGTATACGTTCCAATTTGATATTACACAGTGGTTGCCTTATACCCTACTGGCACTGGTATTTATTCCCATTCAATCGGGGACCGAGGAACTGGTCTTTCGCGGTTATTTGATGCAAGCGACGAGCGTATTTACCCGCAACCCGATTTTGTTAATCCTCCCATCATCGTTGCTGTTCGGGGCGTTGCACCTTGCCAACCCCGAAGTGGCTTCCAACTTTTGGCTATTGGCGGCGTATTATGTCATGTTCGGGCTGTTTACCGCCTGGATTTCACTCAAAGATGGCACGATTGAATTGGCGTTGGGAATGCACATTGCCAACAATATGACCGCGATTATTTCTACCTTTCCTGATTCGGCATTGCCCGCCCCCGCCCCCATCCTCAAAAACGTCTTTGAGCCGGAAATAGATGTAACGCTCTTCATTGTGATGGCGGTGATTTTCTACTTCATCGTTTTTGGGCGGAAGGCGTTGAATGGGGAGGTGGTAGGCTGGCGTCCCGTAGAAACAAAGCTACAAACG
>CBKYSX010000514.1:0-3877 GCA_966690745.1 uncultured Ardenticatenales bacterium | reverse complement strand
GATCACGACCCCCGCGTTCCCGCCGCTAATGCCCGTGCCTTTTACGAACGGCTGGTGGTTGCTTACGAACAGGCGCAGATGGCGGAGCGGTTGGAATGGCAACTGCTACCAGGCAACCGCCATGAATTCCGACGGCATATGCAACAAGCAGTGCGGGATTGGTTGCAGGCTCAGTATCTAGTCGAAAGGTGACACGCATCCGAAGCATAGCCACAGGGGTAGAACCCTAAGCAACCCCAGTACTCTCCCCGCAACTTGCCGAACCGATTGACCCCGCTACAATGCGCGGAATGAAAGAACTCCTCAAACGCCTTCGATTCTCTTTTCTGTGTATCACCCTTTGCCTACTTTCGCCACCCTTCAAAAAAACTCTATAAGTTTTATGCTTGTTAACTAGTTGAATAGGATTACGACATCAAACTACTAATAATTTCACAATAAGGAGAATATAAGTGGAAATTACAGAAGAAGAACCTCAAGTATTTTCTGCATTGCAGAAATATGGCAGTAGTGCACCAGAAAATTATCTGACCGAGAGCTTTGTATATTTGATTCGGCTTTTATTGCATAGAGATAAGAACGCCAGGCTTAAGATATTGAATATGCTTGGGGGTAAATCAGATTGGTTTATCCAAGAGGATACTATTGATATCCAAACTCAGGTCACTCTGTATGATAAATCTCCTACAACGATTCCTACACTATCTCTTATCGGTACGGCAGTGGCTATTTTGGATATCAGAGTTGAACAGACTAATCGTCTTCTGTATATCGAAGTGAAGCACGACTCACCATTAGGGGTAAACCAATTAGAAGTGGATTTAATCCATCTTCAGAATGTAGGTAAAGCACAAACACAGATGGTTCTATTGAGTCGCTCTAAGTCGGATGCGCTGGGTACAACATTGTTATCCGGCGACTTTCATCATGTATGTTGGTATGAAGTTCATACCTTCCTAGCGACACAAATCCAACGTGATCCCCTTTGTGACTATTTTGTCAAAAGCTTTATGAGATTTTTGGAGGAGAAAGCAATGACCCTTACTCCAATAACGAGTACATATTTAGATGGGATACAGGGACTCATAGATTTGACCAGGACGCTTGAGACCGCATTTGCTCAGGCAGTTCCAGGTGTTAAAACAAAACGGATTGCGGGGTGGTTATACAGAGGCTTGGCATTTTCTCAGTACTGGTGCGGGTTTCGGTACGACAAGCCATTTCTCATCGTTTTTGAGAATAATGTTTCAAAAAGCCCAATTTATCATCAAGAACTCAATCTTCGGGAAGCCGAATTTTTTGCACAGGAAGGTGACCAACAGTTTGAGTGTTTGGTTCACTTCATTAGACAAGCATATGACAGTGCGCCTTTTTCCGTAAGTGATATTATCCAAGATCAGATTGAAACGATATTGGACGAGGATATTCCTTAGATGATCCCGATCATTATTTTCTTGATCGTTTGCAAATAGGACAGTAGTATTCAGATGAAAGAACTCCTCAAACGCCTCCTACCCCCCTCCCTGCGCTACCGGCTCTATACCGCCTATTTGCGCTTTGCCCCCATCCACGCCATGCGCCGCCGCCAGTTAAACCAGCGGGTGGCGGGGGCGGGTAAGCCGTTGCGCCTGATTGTTGGCGCGGCAAGCACCCGCTACGAGGGATGGATTCCCACCGACGAGCATACACTGGATTTGTTGAACCCCGCCGATTGGTCCCACTATTTTCAGCCAAATAGCATTGACGCGATTCTGGCGGAACATGTCTGGGAACATTTAACGCCGGAACAGGGGCGGCGGGCGGCACAACATTGTTTGACCTACCTCAAACCGGGGGGTTATTTACGCCTCGCCGTACCTGATGGCTACCACCCCGACCCTACTTATATCGAACATGTCAAGGTAGGGGGTAGCGGACCCGCCGCCGATGACCATAAGGTGTTATACACCTACCCCTTTCTGGCGGATATGCTGACGCAGGTTGGCTTTCGGGTGGAGCCGTTGGAATATTTTGATGCCGATGGGAAATTCCATGCGGTGGCATGGAACCCCGCCGATGGGATGGTGCAACGGTCGGCGCGGTTTGACGCACGGAACAAGAGCCGCCCACTCAGTTACACCTCGCTGGCGGTGGATGCGCGGAAACCGTAAAAATGCTTGCTCCGATTCTCGCCTGTACCGATGTTGACGCGGCAATTGCCTATTACACCGATACGCTTGGTTTTACCTTGCAATGGAGTATGCCCGATGCCGCAGGCAAAAGTGAGTTTGCCTCGGTGCTGTTGGCGGGGTCAGAAATTTTGCCGGGGGTGGTGGAGGGCTTTGTAGAGCCGGAGGATATAACCAAACGGGGCATCGGGGTGCAACTGTATATCACCCTTCCCGCCGATTTTGATATAGAAGGACTTTACGAACATGCGCTTGCCCGCAACGCCGCCATTACCCCCCGTTGGAAGATCGGGCGTGGGGGGTGCGTAGTTTTAACGTCAGCGATGGGGATGGATACCGTCTGATGATTGGAAAACCACTCCCGCGTCAGCCGTAACTTTCCCCCTGAATTGCGTTTTTCCCCCAAACAAGTACAGTACTTCGTTACCAAACGCAACGAACAAGTGACCTCACCCCGCTTGAAAGCCAAAGGTGAGGTTTTATCATGTACGAAGGATTTGTATGTTTGCACGTCATCTTGGCATAGATTTAGGCACAGTGAATGTGTTGGTCTATGTAAAAAACAAAGGGGTAGTGCTGAAAGAACCCAGCGTGGTTGCCATCAGCCAACGGGACGGGCGTATTCTTGCCGTTGGCTCCGCCGCCCGCGATATGCTGGGGCGTACCCCCGACACGATTGAAGTCAACCGTCCGTTGAAAGATGGCGTGATTGCCGATTACCGTGTAACGGAACGGATGCTTCAGCACTTTATCAAAAAAGCAGGGGGCGGGATGTTCGGCACGCGCCCCGATGTGGTTATTAGTATTCCGGCAGGGGTTACGAGCGTGGAAAGCCGCGCCGTGGAACATGCCGCTAAAGAAGCCGGAGCGCGGGAAGTGTTCCTGCTCCGCGAACCGATTGCCGCCGCATTGGGCGCGGGAATGCCGATTAACACCCCGACGGGGAACATGGTGCTGGATATTGGCGGGGGCACCAGCGAAGCGGCAGTGGTATCGCTCTATGGCATTGTTGTATCCGCAACGGTGCGGATTGGCGGCAACAAATTTGATGAAGCCATCGCCGGATATATCCGACGCAAATACAACCTGCTCATCGGGGACCAAACCGCCGAAGAAATCAAAATTCAAATCGGGAGTGCGATGCCCCTGCCCGAAAAGTTAAAGATGGAAGTGCGCGGACGGGACCAGATGGCGGGCTTACCCAAAACCCTCACCGTCAGCAGTGACGAAGTGGCGGAAGCGTTGGCAGACCCCCTCGCGGAAATCGTGAAGGTGGTGCGGAACGTGCTGGAACGGACCCCGCCCGAACTGATTAGCGATATTATTGACCGGGGCATTGTGTTAACGGGCGGCGGCGCCCTGCTTCGCAACCTGGATAAACTGATGACCCAGGAAACGGGTGTCCCCTGCTACGTTGCCGAAAACGCAATGGCGTGTGTGGCAATCGGGGCGGGCAAGGCGATTGATGTGAAAGAATTGATTCACCGCGCCAGCCCTCCGGCGTAAAACGAGAAATGAGACAGGGGAAATGAGAAACGAGAATTGCCCATGCGGAGTTCTCGTTTCTCATTTCTCGCTCTGTTACCCTACAACCTTCATCGTCTCCTGCGTTGCTGTCACCTCATTGGGCAGATTCAATTGATGGAAAAGAGCAATCGCTTTGGCGAGGGCATTCTGCCCCGGTTCGCTTTCCCCCGCCTGCAAATAGG
>CBKYSX010000513.1:0-3888 GCA_966690745.1 uncultured Ardenticatenales bacterium | reverse complement strand
GGTGGGGCGCAATGAATTACTGCCCCATCCTGAACAAATGCAAGCCGGGGATGTACTGATTGGCTTGCCCAGTAGCGGACCCCACACGAACGGCTACTCCCTGATACGGAAAATTACTGCCGGGTTGGGCGACAATGGATATACCACCCTGCTTGCCGATGGAACCCCATTAGGGACAGCCTTGCTTACCCCTCATCGCTCTTATTTGCCTGCGATTCAGGAATTGCAGAGCCAAAACATTCCCTTAAAAGGCATGGCACACATTACGGGAGGGGGCTTTCTGGAAAATATTCCCCGCGTTCTGCCGGATCATTTGAGTGCGGAAATTATGGTAGGGAGTTGGCAGATTCCCGTTCTGTTTGATTTTCTGCTGGAATCCGCCGACATGACGCGCACTGAAGCCTACCGGGTCTTTAATATGGGAATCGGAATGGTCTTAATCGTAGAGCCGTTGTATAGTGAGCGTATTCAAAGCCTGTTGCCCGATGCGCTGGTGATCGGACGATTGATCGAAGGCAACCAAACTGTAATATTGCGAGAGGGTAACGAATGAACAAAGCACGCCTCGCCGTTTTGATTTCAGGGAATGGAAGCAACTTACAAGCCATTTTGGATGCCATTCGGAACCAACAAATTAACGCCCGAATTGTAACCGTAATTTCCAACCGCCCTGAAGCATACGGGTTGCAACGCGCCGCCCAAGCCGGATTGCCCAACCACGCCCACGAACTCGCTCCGTATCTGAAAGCGGGGCGTACTCGCCGCGATTTTGACTACGACCTTGCCATGCTCCTGCGCCCGTATCAGCCCGATTGGGTGATTCTGGCAGGGTGGATGCACATTTTAAGTAGTGCTTTTCTGGAGCATTATCCCCATCGGGTGTTGAATTTGCACCCCGCTTTGCCGGGAACGTTCCCCGGTACAAATGCGATTGAGCGGGCATTTGATGCCTATCAAAAAGGGGAGATTGAGCATACAGGCGTGATGATTCATCATGTGCCGGACGAAAACGTGGATACAGGACCTGTGGTTGCGAGCGTAGAAGTGCCGATTTACGAGGATGATACGCTGGAAACATTGGAATCACGGGTGCATCGTGCCGAGCATGAGTTGTTGGTGACAACCCTGTTGGGCTTGGTAGGGGAGCCGAAGCCATCCCCGCGCCATCGCGGAACGCAAGTACACTAAAGATACCCAATCAATCTGCCAATTCGTGCTATACTTCCAAAATTGGCTGTCAACCGAAACCGAGTTCTGCAAAGGCTCGGTTTCTTTGCAAGTCAGCATTAAGAGGGGATAGCGCGGGGGACGGCAATTCACCCCGTAGAGAGGGAACGCGCTTTGATTTCCCTGTACGTTCAGAATTGATACCACGATTGAGGAACGATGTTCGATTTTATTCTGGGTAAGAAGAAACAAGCCGACGACCCCTCAAAAAGCATTCCAAAGGTCAGCGAGATTACCACCGATTTTCGTATTAGAGATCAGCTCAATGCGCCGATTAAAAATGCCATTGCGGTAGCTTCGGGGAAGGGCGGAGTGGGCAAAAGTACGGTTAGCACGAACCTTGCCCTGGCGTTGGCGCAGGATGGCGCAAAGGTGGGCTTGCTGGATGCAGATATTTACGGTCCCAATATTCCGTTGATGGTGGGCATCAACCAGCCGCCTTTTGCCAGCGACAATAAAATTATTCCGAACGAAGCATACGGGATGAAGGTAATGAGCATGGGATTCCTGCTCAAGCCCGACCAGCCGGTGGTTTGGCGCGGACCTATGTTGGGTCAGGCGTTGCGCCAATTCTTGATGGATGTGCAATGGGGGGAGTTGGACTATCTGGTAATGGATTTGCCGCCGGGAACGGGGGATGTGCAATTATCACTGGCGCAGTTGATTCCGATTACGGGCGGGGTGATTGTCACGACCCCGCAGAAAGTGGCGTTGAGCGATGTACGTAAAGGGGTCGCCACTTTTGCTACACTGGAAGTGCCGATTGTTGGCGTAGTGGAAAATATGAGTTATTTCGTCGCGCCGGATACGGGCAGACAGTATGATTTATTCGGGACCGGGGGCGGCAAGGCATACGCAGAAGAGATTGGCGTACCCTTCCTTGGCGCATTGCCGATTGACCCGCGGATTGCACAGGGCGGCGATACGGGAAAACCAATTCTTGCCGCCGACCCGAACCACCCCGCCAGCGTTGGTTTGCGGAACATGGCGCGGCAGGTTGCCGCCAGCCTCAATATCCTCAACCGCAACCGTGTGCCGAAGGGGATGATCGGGGTGGGGGATATTCCGATTTTGAGTTAGAAGAACGGAGCGGGGAGAGTTACTATTCTCCCCGCTCCGCTCTCCTTTCTACTCTTTTCCTATCATGGTCAATACACTTCTTTATCTTCTGGGAGCCACCCTGACAGTGTGGCTTTTTCTATGGCGTAAAATCGGAGACCGATGGGGCTGGCTCGGCTTGGCGAATGCGTGGGCGGAGTGGGGGGTCTGGTTGTTGGCAGGGGTTGGGGTGGCGGCATTGCTCCGTAAGCAGAAGGGGGTAGGGCTTGCGCTGTTGGGCGCGGCTACGGTTGCCGCTTTAGATGAAGAGAAACGGAACGGTCAGCTCGTTGCACCTGCTGAAATAGATACTCCTACGTTTACGATTTTTAGTGCCAATCTCTTCAAACGAAATCCTTCGATAGCCGCCCATATCCGACTGATTCAACAAACCAACCCTGATGTGATTTGTCTGCAAGAGTTCTCACCCCATTTCGCGCAAGAATTACTCGAAAGTGTGGGGGATGAGTACCCTTATCGCGCTTTACGTCCTGAAAAAGGGTCATATGGCTACGGGGTGCTGAGCCGTTATCCGGTTGAAGAAACCGGCTTTTGGAATCGCCCCGGTATTAAAGCATGGGGGCAACGGGTACAGGTGACGCTTCCTTCAAATCAAGTGGTCGAAATCTACAATGTGCATTTGTTCCCGCCGATGGCGGACGATGCCTTTACGAGCGGACTAACATGGAGCTTTCGCGCCCGTGAAGGACAATTGGAAATGATGCAAGCGGACATCGCAGAGCGGGGGTTGCCTGCTGTGATTATCGGGGATTGCAACTTTAATGATACGGCTTCTGCCTACCGCCTTGCTACGCAACAATGGCAGGATAGCTGGCGGGTGGCGGGGCAAGGGTCGCGGTATACGTGGCCCATGTTGGCATTCCCCACCAAACGGGTGCCCTATAACCCGCGTATGTTGCGCTTAGACTATTGTTTTCACAATGACAAAATTGTGACCCGCGCCTTTGAAGTTTTGACCCGGCGCACCGGGTCGGACCATGCACCTTTGTTTGTAACGCTGGCGGTTGCCCCATGATGGCGAAACTGGCAAAGGCGGCAGTCACGGTGGCGGTGGTGCTGTATGCCATGCCGGTGGTCGCGTGGCTGGTAGCGCGAACGGTACAAGGGGAATCATTGTGGGCAGTGGGCTACATGAATGCGGTGGGCATCTGGTGGTTTGCCCCGTTGTTGGTGTTGCTTCCGGTGGCATTACTTGTTCGCGCCCGTCAAGCCATTATTATCAGTTTGATATTGATACTCCCTTTTTTATGGTTTTATGGATGGGATTTTTTGCCGGGGTTGCCCCGTTCTGCACCCGAAGGGGCGGCAACCATACGGGTGTTGACCTTTAACACCCTGTTCGCCAACGGTGATTTTGATGGGGTAATCGCCCTCATCCGCGAAAACGACCCCGATGTGATTGCTATCCAAGAATTATCCCCTGAAATGGATAGTGCGATTACCACCGCCTTTGCCGAAAGCCATCCTTATCGAATCACCAATTCGTGGCCCGACCCGCGCGGTATCGGGGTGTGGAGCCGTTACCCTATGACGGCGGGGGAA
>CBKYSX010000512.1:0-3889 GCA_966690745.1 uncultured Ardenticatenales bacterium | reverse complement strand
CGACACTGCGCGTCACTATGCCATGACGGTCGCTGTCGGGGTCGTTGCCCCCCGCAATATCAAAACGTTCTTTTAGGTCAATCAGGCTTGCCATCGCATAGGGCGAGGAACAATCCATGCGGATTTTGCCATCTTTGTCCACCGTCATAAAGCCAAAGGTGGGGTCAATGCGCGGGTTCACCACCGTCAGGTTTAGTTTGTAATGGTCGGCAATCCGCTCCCAATAGGGGAGGGATGCACCTCCCATCGGGTCAATGCCAATGGCTAACCCCGCCCCGGCAATTGCTTCCATATTGACCACCGCCGCTAAATCCGCCACATACGGGGTGATGTAATCGTGCCAATGGGTGGTGTTTGTCTGCAACGCCCGTGCCAAAGGTATTCGTTTGACCCCGTTCAGCCCGTTCCGCAAGAGTTCATTGGCGCGGTTCTGAATCGCGGTGGTGGTGGTGGTGTCGGCGGGTCCGCCGGAGGGGGGATTGTACTTAAAGCCGCCATCGTCGGGCGGGTTGTGAGAGGGGGTAATCACCACGCCATCCGCCAGTCCTTCGGTGCGTCCGCGATTGTAGGTCAGAATCGCGTGGGATATGGCGGGGGTCGGGGTATAGCCCAACCCTGCCTGAATACAAATATCCACCCCGTTGGCGGCGAAAACTTCAATCGCGCTCATCAGCGCGGGTTCGGAAAGGGCGTGGGTGTCCATGCCGATATACAGCGGTCCGGTAATCCCTTCCGCGTTGCGCTGTTCGGCAGTTGCCTGACAAATCGCCACGATATGGTCTTCGTTAAAGGCACTATTTGCCGACGAGCCGCGATGCCCCGATGTGCCAAACGCCACCTGTTGTTCGGGCACCGATACATCCGGCTTCAAGGTGTAGTAAGACGCAACCAGCCGGGGCACATTGACCAGCATGGTGTGGGGTGCAGGTTTACCGGCAAGCGGATGGAGTGCCATCGAATCCTCCTTGAACGGAAGTGGTCAGTGAAAAGTGAACGACAGAAACGGCGCAAGGCAAGGGCATGGTAGGGGCGACAGCATCCGCCCACGCTTGTTACGCGGCGTACCTTCGGCATGGAACCTGCCCACTTAACGGGCGCACGTACGGCATCACGGATGCTTCGCCCTGCTGTAACGCCAAGCCGCTGCATTCCGTTGCCACCCCAACCTGAAGGATGGGGCAAATAAATACAGGAGTCTACGAAACTACCCTTGCCATGCTTGGAAACGTCCGAATGTATTAGCCCTGTTCTTCAGGACGGGGCAAAACCGATTCAATGACGGCTTGGAACTCACCGCCGCGCCCGATAGCGTTGGATGAGGGTATTGGTGGAGCTGTCATGGGCAAGGGCGGGGTCATCCGTAGCAGTCAGTTCCGGTACGATACGGTTGGCAAGCACTTTGCCCAATTCCACCCCCCACTGGTCAAAGGAATTGACGCGCCAGATCGTCCCCTGCGTAAAGACTTTATGCTCATACAAGGCAATCAACCGCCCCAACGCGGCAGGGGTCAATTCATCCAGTAAAAGGGTATTACTGGGACGATTGCCTTCAAAGACGCGGAAGGGAGCTTTCTCCACTGACACTCCCCCGGCGATCACTTCTTCTTCCGTTTTGCCAAAGGCGAGGGCTTCGGGTTGGGCAAAAAAGTTCGCCATGAGTAAATCGTGATGAGGGGCGATGGGATTCAGGCTTTTACAAAAGCCGATGAAATCACAGGGAATCAGTTTCGTGCCCTGATGAATCAGTTGGTAGAAGGAATGTTGTCCGTTCGTGCCGGGTTGTCCCCAGATGATGGGTCCTGTTTCATAGGTCACACGCGCCCCACTAAAATCTACCGATTTGCCGTTGCTCTCCATATCCAGTTGTTGCAGGTATGCGCTAAACCGGGCTAAGTATTGGTCGTAAGGGAGAATGGCGACACTTTCCGCGCCGAAAAAGTTGTTGTACCAAATCCCGATTAACCCCAGCAGAACGGGCAGATTTTGCTCAAAGGGGGCGGTGTGGAAATGCTCATCCATCTCATGGAAGCCCGCCAACAGCTCGCGGAAGTGGTCGGGACCGATGGCAATCATCGTTGAAAGCCCGATAGCGGAATCCATCGAATAGCGTCCGCCAACCCAGTCCCAGAAACCGAACATAGTGGCGGGGTTGATGCCGAATTTCGTCACTTCGGCTTCATTCGTCGAAACCGCCACAAAATGGTTTGCTACTGCCGCTTCATCGCCTAACCCGTTCAACAGCCACTGGCGGGCGGAACGGGCGTTGGTCATCGTTTCCTGTGTGGTGAAGGTTTTGGAAGCAACGATGAAGAGCGTTTCGGCGGGGTCAAGGTCGCGGGTGGCTTCGGCAAAATCGGTGCCATCTATGTTGGCGACAAAGCGCACGGTGAGATGCCGCGCACTGTAATGGCGCAGGGCATCATACGCAATCGCCGGACCCAGATCAGAGCCGCCAATGCCAATGTTAATCACATTTGTGATGGATTTGCCCGTATAGCCGCGCCACGTTCCATCGCGCACCTGTGTCGCAAAATCACTCATACGGTCCAGAACTTCGTGAACGTCCGGCACCACGTTTTGCCCGTCTACCAGAATTTTGGCATCACGGGGGGCGCGAAGGGCGATGTGTAAAACGGCGCGATCTTCCGTGCTGTTGATTTTGTCGCCCCGAAACATCGCCTCAATCCGTTCGCGCAAACCGCTTTCTTCTGCCAATGCAACCAATAGTTGAATGGTTTCCTCTGTCAGACGGTTCTTGGAATAATCGAGATAGATGCCCGCCGCTTCAACTGTCAACCGTTCGCCCCGCGTGTCATCTTCAGCAAAGAGGGTTCGCAGATGGGTATCTTTGATGCTCTGATAATGGTCAGTCAGTGCCTGCCATGCGTTGGTTTGGGGTAAGGGTGTCATGGGTCTTATGCCTTCTGTATGTGTGGAATTATTTTGTCTTTGTGGGGTTCCCGTTCATGCTAGCACCGTTCAGGATGGTTGAGAAGCGGTGAGCCATGAGAGCCATGAGTTTGAAACCTCACGCTGGTATGGAAAGTCGGCTCAAGCCGACTACAACAGTTCCGGTAGATTTTTCAACCTACCGTTTGAATTTTAATTGACAGCGACCGCAAAATCCCCTACCCTTGCCCAATTATGTATCGCCCAAGAGCTCTTGGGTGAGAAAGTCCGTGAGGATGAAACATCCATCCACAGCGTCGCTACGCATATGTGCGTTGCACACGCTGTGGACTCCTGACAACGGCGGGCGGGTCAACGGGTGCATTTTGCCAGGCACTGGTAAGCTTGACCCGCCCCTACAACTCTCCCCCTCTCCGTCACGGAGAGGGGGTCGGGGGGTGAGGTCGTCGTTTCTGCCATTCACTGTCGTTGCTGTCGTCACTTTCGTTCACTTTTCACTGCCCACTAATCACTCCCTATGCTTCCCGATTTTATTACGCACCACACCACCCTTCCCCTGATTGCCGCCCCGATGTTTCTGGTGAGCGGCACCGACCTTGTGACCGCCGCTTGTAAAGCAGGGGTGATCGGGGCGTTTCCCGCGCCCAATGCCCGCACGATTGAGGAGTTGGATAGGTGGCTCAATACGATTACGACGAACCTTAACGGAGAAAGGGGAAACGAGAAGACAGCGACCCACCCCCTAGACCCCTCTCAGGGGGGTGAGGTTGCCCCCTATGCGGTGAATATCATTTGCCATCGCACCTATCCGCGCCGCCCTGCGGAATTGGAATTATTGCAAAAATATAAGGTGCCGATTGTGATTACCGCCCTCGGTAGCCCCCGTGAGGTGGTGGAGGAGGTTCACGCCTATGGCGGAATTGTGCTTGCCGATGTCAATAGTGTGAAATTTGCCCGTAAAGCCGCCGAGGTTGGGGTG
>CBKYSX010000511.1:0-3893 GCA_966690745.1 uncultured Ardenticatenales bacterium | reverse complement strand
GCACAGGATGAGCAACTTCGTCGCGTGGTTGCCATTAAAGTGATGCACGCCAATCTGGCGGAGAACAGCGATTATCGCCGCTTTTTTGAACGGGAAGCCCGTCTGGTTGCGTCCTTTGAAAATCTAGCAGTGGTACCGATTTATGATTACGGGGAAATTGAAGGACAGTTATTTTTAGTGATGCGTTATATGCGCGGGGGGACGTTGGCAGACCGGTTGGAGAAATCACGGAAGGCGTTGCCTTTGAATGAGGTTATTGCGCTGATTGATGCCCTTGCACCCACCCTGGATGCGATTCATAAACAGGGGGTAATTCACCGCGATCTGAAACCTTCTAATATTTTGTATGATGAAAATGGTGCGCCCTACATTGCCGATTTTGGGATTGCGCGAATGCAACAGGCAACGACCCGTTTCACACAAACGGGAATGTCCTTTGGCACTTTGCAATACAGTAGCCCGGAGCAGGTGACGGGTGAGGGGATGATAGACCATCGGAGCGATATTTATACGTTGGGGATTATTCTTTATGAATTGTTGACAGGGGAATACCCTTTCTGGTCGGATACGCCGTTGGGGTGGGTTCACAAACACGCAGAAGCACCCATTCCGAATGTGCGCGAAGTAAATCGCACTCTGCCCGATGGATTGACCAATATTATCAAAGGGATGTTGGCGAAGTCGCCGGATGATCGCTATGGCTCTGTGCAAGCCGTCGTAGATGATTTGAAACGTGCTGAAACGGGTAAGCCGATTGTTTTTCAGGTCAAATCAACCCCGATTGACCAAACAATTCGTGCGCCCCGCGCCAGTGGCAGAACCCCACCACCCCGCGAAATAAAAGCAAAACGTAACACCTTTGCCTATTGGCTGGCAGGGGGTGCTGTCCTATTGGTGCTTGCCGCGTTTGCACTCTTGGTGTGGGAAAATGGGGGCTTTAGTGGAATGCAAACGGCGGGGTCTGCTTCGCCTACGCCCGATGCAGGTCTGATTGTACAGGTGGATGAGGCGACCCCTGCGCCCACTCCCATTGTTGAGCCGACCATTGCTCCCTCGGCTACTATCGCGCCGCCCACCGAATCCCCTGTCGAAAACCCGACTGAAACACCTATTCCGCCCGATATTGCCACTGCGATTGCCGTTGAGGAAGCCAGCGCGATGGCAACGGCGCAGGTGCAAAATGCATTGGCGCAATTGCCTGCTTCGATTCGGCGGCGGAATGCCTTTTTTGTGCCCTATACCGCCACTGACCCCACCTTGGATGGCGATCTTGCAGAGTGGCAATTTCAGACATTTCAGGAATTGTCTTTTATCAACTTTCAGCCCGAAAATGTGACCAGCCCGAACGACCTCGCCGCGAACTGTGCCGGACGCTGGACCAGAGACAGTCTATATCTGGCGTGCCGGGTAAGGGATGATGTATTGGTACAAACCGGTAGCGGTAATCAATTGTTCCGGGGGGATGGGTTGGAGTTATTGTTTGATGTACAGGTGGAAGCCGATGTGACAACGACGACATTGGATGGGGATGACTATCAGTTGGGGATTGTTCCCGGTACCATATTCGGGCGAAGTAATGAGGTGTATCGGTGGTATCCGCAAGTGCGGGAAGGGACGGTTCCGTCGGTGATGGTGGCGGGGCAGAGTGCCTATAATGGCTATCAGTTTGAGGTGCGGATTCCGTGGGGGGTTATTGAGGTTCAACCTGAGTCAAATGGGGCGTACGGGTTTGGGATGAGTTTGAATGACAATGACAGCCCCGGCACTGCCACGCAGGAGAGCCAGATAACCCTGTTTCCCAACCAGAAATTGATTGACCCCACGACCTGGGGGTTGTTGGTGTTGGTGGGGGGATGGTGAAACCCGGGTTTTGTGGAAGAATGTCCGATGGTTGATTCCCCGTCCCCAGGCTCAAGCCATGGAGTTAGATACATATGCTTTTGGAAGGGTATTCATCTTACCATGCGAATCACCATACTTCTTGTTTGCCTGTTGGCGCTGATGGCGTGTCAGCAGGGAAATATCAGCCCAACGGCAACGGTTATACCAACCGTAGAATCAACGGTAGCCTTACCTTCAGCAACGGTATTACCATCTACAACAGTGGTAGTTGCTACCCCGGAACCAACCCCGTCCGCCACTGCTACTGCTAATCCTCCTACTTCAACCCCGTTGGCGACGACGATTGCCACAGAAATAGTGGCTCCGACTTCTACACCCATCGTTGAATTTATTCAGAGTTCGCTGGGAATTACGTTGCCCTCCACTGTTTCGATTGAATTATTTGCGGCAGGGTTGAATTACCCGACAGCACTGGCATTCGATGATGAGGGGTATTTGTATGTGGGGATTA
Source organism: uncultured Ardenticatenales bacterium (assembly GCA_966690745.1). Taxonomy (GTDB): domain Bacteria; phylum Chloroflexota; class Anaerolineae; order Ardenticatenales; family Ardenticatenaceae; genus CBKYSX01. The sequence continues at coordinate 1,540 of CBKYSX010000511.1, read as the reverse complement.
ACAATGGAATTTATCCCTATCAACCGGTTGGGGAAATTCTCCGTCTGCGGGATAGCGACGGGGATGGCAGTGCCGATGAAACCACCCGATATGCGGCGGAGATTGACCGTCCTGTAGGGTTGCTGTTTCACGAGGGCAAGTTGTATTTATCGCAACGGGGCAGTGTGATGGCACTGACCGATGTAGATGGAGATGGGGTTTCGGACGATAGCCGCATTCTTGTTACTGACTTACCTGCCTACGGGTTGCACCATAACAACAGTGTGATTTTGGGTCCTGACGGCTATTTGTATTTCACACTCGGGTCTACGACCAATAATGGTCCCGAACCTGACCCTTTGAACGGAACGGTGTTACGGGTATTACCGGATGGAGGCGATTTCAAGATTTTTGCCTCCGGTTTTCGCAATCCTTTTGATTTGGCGTTTGATGTAGAGGGGAATTTGTTTGCCACCGATAACGGGTGCGACCCTCCTGTTTGTGTAGACGCGCCCGAAGAATTCAACCATGTTGTGGAAAGGGGGAATTACGGCTTCCCGGATGTTGTTGGTACGCCGCCCGAAGGTTCCGATACGGTGGGTCCGATTGCCACCTTTGCGCCGCATACATCCGCAAACGGGATGATTATTTATCAGGGCGAGATGTTCCCCGAATGGCAGGGGGATGCATTTGTGGCGTTGTTTGGCAGTTATCTCGAAGGGTTCCGTGATGTAGGGCATCGGGTGTTGCGGGTGGAGATGACTCCAACAGATGAAGGTTTTACCGCAACGGTCTATCCCTTTTCCGATGGCTTTGCCCGCCCTTTAGATATTGCGGTTGCGCCCGATGGTTCAATATTTATCGCGGATTTTGAAGGGGGAAGTATTTACCGCCTGTTCCGGGAATAGAGAGCCAAATTCAGGTTTTTTGAAACAGGGTGTGTCAATGTAGAAGCGCACCCTGTTTTTCTTTGGGTTGATTTTTTCTAATGGGCATTTCCATTGAGCGATTTCTGAACGGTCCGGCGTTAGGTATGTGCTTATATTTCAAATCTACGAAACAAAAACAAGAGATACCCCGTTTATATCCTTGTTATTGATCTGAGTCGTCAGTGGTAATCACTTTATAAAACTCCCTTTCCCGGAAGAATCGTAGGGGAAGAAGTGCGCTACATCACACCTTGAAGTAGGGGACTTCACAGGCAAAAGAATTGGCTTTAAGATATATGCAGTCTTTGTATGTCCTTTGAAGGAGGCATTGTGAACCGTTCCCTTTTACGGGTGCTGGTATCGTTACTGCTGGTCTTCGGCTTGGTCGCCTGTGGGGCTGGAGCAGAGCCGGAACCGACAGCCACACCTGAGCCGGAGCCAACCGATATTCCGGCATCCCCTACCCCTGAACCGACTGAAACCACCGAGCCTACCGCTACGCCCGAACCCAGCCCGACCCCCAGTAATGCGGTGATGGAGTTGACGGAAGTGGAAAATGCCGTCATCCAAATTGTCGCGCAAGGTACGTTTATTGACCCGGCAGAGGGGTTGCTCCAAAACGCCGCCGGTGC
>CBKYSX010000510.1:0-3903 GCA_966690745.1 uncultured Ardenticatenales bacterium | reverse complement strand
AGTGGGGCACGTCCTCGCCACCCAATGTTTGTTGCAGGACAAACCCAAAACCTACGAAGTGCGGGTAGAAGGCAAACTCCACCCCGGCGTTTCCGCCAAAGACATTATTCTTGCACTCCTCGCCAAAATCGGCGTGGATGGCGGCACCGGCCACATCTTTGAATATCGCGGCAGTACGATTGAATCCCTTTCGATGGAAGAGCGCATGACCATCTGCAACATGTCCATTGAAGGTGGGGCGCGGGCAGGCATGATTGCCCCCGACGAAACCACCTATCGCTATCTCGCGGGGCGACCCTATGCGCCACAGGGCGCGGCGTGGGAGGAAGCAGTTGCCTACTGGCGCACTTTGCCCTCCGATGAAGGGGCAGTCTATGACCGCACTATTACGATTGATGCCACCACACTGGAGCCAATGATTACCTATGGCACCAACCCCGGCATGGGCTTGTCCATCACTCAGCCGGTACCCGACCCCGATAGCCTGCACGATGCCTCCCAGAAACAGGCACTCGCCAAAGCACTCACCTATATGGATTTGCAACCGGGCGAAAGCCTCTTGGGGCGACCCGTGAATGTGGTCTTTATCGGTTCCTGCACCAACGCCCGCCTCTCCGATTTACGCTTGGCGGCGGGGGTGCTGAACGGGCGGCGCGTGGATGCCAATGTGCGCGTGATGGTCGTCCCCGGCTCGCAGGAAGTCAAACGGCAGGCGGAAGCCGAAGGGCTGGACACGATTTTTCGGGAGGCGGGGGCAGAATGGCGCGAAGCGGGCTGTTCCATGTGCATCGCCATGAACGGCGACCAACTGGAAGCGGGGCAATATTGTGTTTCCACCAGCAACCGCAACTTTGAAGGGCGGCAGGGCAAAGGCGGGCGTACCTTCCTCGCCAGCCCCCTCACCGCCGCCGCCAGTGCCATCACCGGCGTGATTACCGATGTGCGAACCCTGGAGAGTATTGAGAATTGAGTATTGAGAAACGGCTACGACCTTATGACAACATCCCTTCCTACCCTTTCCCAAAAGGGGAGAGTGCCGTGTCCCCCCTCCAAGGAGGGGGTTAGGGAGTGGGTTGCCGTTTTCTCAATACCCAATACCCAATACTCAATACTCCTTCCGTATTCCCAAAAGGAACACCTTATGACACCCTTCACCACCCTCACCTCCGGCATGGTGCCATTGCCGAATGAGAATGTAGACACCGACCAAATTATTCCGGCGCGTTACCTGAAAACTACCAACAAAGAGGGCTTGGGCGCGGCACTCTTCTCCGATTGGCGCTATGCGGGCGATGGCACCCCCCGCCCCGACTTCATTCTGAACCAACCGCAAGCGGCGGGGAAACAGATATTAGTGGCGGGCAACAACTTTGGTTGTGGCTCCTCGCGGGAACACGCCCCGTGGGCATTGATGGCGTATGGCTTCCGCGCCATTATCTCGACTTCGTTTGCCGACATCTTCCGCAACAACTCGCTGAAGAATGGCTTACTACCGGTGGTGGTGGATAGCGACACCCACTCCTATCTCTTTTCTCTGCTGGACAGCAACCCCGCCGCCATCATTACCGTGGATTTGCCCCAACAACGCATGATTTTGCCCGATGGCTGGTCTGTCCCCTTCCCGATTGACCCCTTCGCCAAACAATGTCTCCTGCGCGGCGTGGACACCGCCGATTACCTGCTGGGGCATCAACCCGCCATCGCAGAATTTGAGTCAACCCGCGTGGCATGGGCGTAGGGGCGACAGCATCCGCCCGCAATCGTGACAGAATGGCGGTGGGGCATGAATGTACCCCGTTGACGGTCGGACATGTGGCGTGACGGATGCTCCGCCCTGCCGTAACGACGGGACGCGGGAGAAACGGCATAACACACAAGAGTGGACGTAGGGGCGGGTCACACTCCAATACCACTCCCAACATGCAACTTGTGACCCGCCCCTAAAAAAATCCCCTGCGTCCTTGTTGCTTTGCGCCCTGCGTTACGTTATGCGCTGTTTCCCGCTTTCCGCTTTCCGGCTTTTATGGAATACTCCCCCGTTCGTGGTTGAGCGCAAGGGAGCAACAGAATGGATAAAATCGCGATTATTTCGGATGTGCATGGCAATATCCATGCGTTGGAAACGGTATTAGCAGATATTCGGACGCGGGGCATTGAGCGGATTTACAATCTGGGGGACTTGGTGGGCAAGGGTCCCCGGTCGGATGTGGCGATTGACCTGTGTCGGGAAGTTTGTCAGGTGACGGTGCGGGGCAATTGGGATGATGGATTATTGCAACCCGACCTGAACGAAACAGGGGGCTGGTATCGCGACCAAATCGGCGCGGAAAGACTGGACTATCTGGCGAGCCTACCGGGGGTGCATGATTTCTGGCTAAGCGGGAAGCTTGTGCGTTTATACCATGCTTCGGCGGTGGGCATTTACCATCGGGTGCATCCGTGGAGTCCCTTTGAGGAATTGCAAGGGATGTTCGCCAACACCGAATTTACGGGGTTCGACTTGCCCGAACCGCAGATTGTCGGCTATGGCGATATTCACGGGGCGTATATGCTCTCGTTCCGGCATAAAACGCTCTTTAATGCGGGCAGTGTCGGCAATCCGTTGGATATGCCGCTTGCTACGTATGCCATCCTAAACGGCGAGATAGATAGCCGCGACCCTGCGCCGTTCTCCGTTGATTTTGTGCGCCTGCCCTATGACATTCAGGGCGCGATAGAGGAGGCGCGGCGGGTGAACGTGCCGCAGTTGGAAGCCTATATTATCGAATTAGAAACGGCAGTCTATCGCGGACGACAGTGAAGGACAAGCACACCACAAAGGCACAAAGCACACAAAGAATGGTGGATTTTAAGAGGGCAAAGGTCCGTTAGGGTCATCCATCATGGACGAATTGTCAGCCATACGTTCCACCTTTATACTTAGTTGTACAGTAATTCCTCTTTTATCCTCATGGTTGTGCCGACTTCCTGCATAGCCCTGGTCAGGGTGCCCCTATAACACCCTACCCCCTTCCCCTTCACGGAGGCTTATGGTCGTGCGTCCCTCTTTGTACCGGCTTGCCTGCATCCTTATTGTTCTCATCGGCGTTCTGTTTTCCCATACACCCTCCGCACAGGCACAAACCCCTGACCCGCGTACTCCACCGCAAAATGGTACCTCCTATTTGAGGGGGGGGGTGTTGTACGACAACGGGGAATATATCAATTCCCCCGGCAATGGTCCGGGTGGCACGGATCTGAGCGTCCTGCAAAATGTATCCCTGGGAATGACGATCTTTGGCTTCGGGAATAATGGTGCCGCCGGTTTCCGCGTGACCGATGATTTTACGGTTCCCGCCGGGGAAACGTGGAACATCAATGCCGTTCGTCTGTATGGCTACCAGACAGGCAGTACCTCCACCAGTACTATCACCGGGGTGACAATACGTATCTGGGATGGACCACCCGATGTTGGCACCAGTGCGGTGGTCTTTGGCGACACCACTACTAATCGCCTTGCCAGCAGTACGTGGACGAATAGCTATCGTGTGGCGGAAAACGCACAAACCGGCACCACCCGCCCGATTATGGAAAACACCGCCACTGTTAGCACAACCCTGAGCGCGGGGACCTACTGGGTGGACTGGGGAACCACTGGTTCGCTTGCTAGCGGTCCGTGGGCAGTTCCCATTACCATTAGCGGTCAAACCACTACGGGCAACGGGTTGCAATTTAATGGTACCACCTGGGGTGCCCTGCTGGATGGCACCTTCCCACAGGGCTTGCCCTTTGTGATTGAAGGTACGTCCGAATTGCCGCCCACCCCCACCCCGACCAACCAACCCACGAACACACCAACGAACACACCCACCAACACACATACCAACACACCGACGAACACGCCCGTTCCACCATCTAGCACCC
>CBKYSX010000509.1:0-3916 GCA_966690745.1 uncultured Ardenticatenales bacterium | reverse complement strand
GGGGATAAAGAGGTCGAAGCTGTGAAAAATGGTCTTACTACCGTTTTACGTACCATTCCCCATGCAACTGCCCGTATTGTTCCGAATGCCCATCATGCGTGGTCGGGCGAATACCCCGGGTTATTTACGGAGATGGTACAAGCGTGGATTGAACAAAAACCTTTGCCTACTACACTTATTGAAGTATCGCCTACACAGGCTTTGATACCTACGCCCTGACCGTTTTGGAAATACCCTATGGCTGAATTTCCCACTGCCCTTACCGCCTTTCTCGCCGATACACTTGACACACCGGTCATTTTACGCAACGCCACGATTGTCGTAGGGGGTGCAAGCCTTGAAACATGGGCAGTCACGGCTGAATGGGAAGGGCAACGCCATGAATTGATTGTACGGCGGGATACGGATAGCAAAATGTCCGCCACCGCCCTCTCCCGCACCGATGAATTTGCCCTGCTCCAAACGATGCATCAGCACGGGGTCTTTGTGGCGCGACCCTTATTTGTAAAAACCACTGATTCCTACCCTTATTTTGTGGTGGAACGGCGCGAGGGCACCAGCATCGGAGTAAAAGTCGTGCGTGAACCCACATTGGCTGTCGCCCGCGAACGACTCCTTCCGCAATTGGCAACCGAGTTGGCAAAAATCCATACAGTTCCGGTTCCCGAAGTATCGTTTCTGCCCACCCCTGCCCGAAACCATACTCCCGCACAAGAAGCCCTCGCTCTGCTCCGCGCCACTGCCAATGCCCTTGACCCTTCCAATCCTATCTGGGCATTCGGACTACGCTGGCTGGAACGCAATCTGCCACCACCATCGCCATTGGTGGTGGTGCATGGGGATTATCGAATCGGGAATGTTCTGGTCACCACTGAAGGGTTAAATGGGATTCTGGATTGGGAGTTTGCTCATATCGGCGACCCCGCCGAAGATGTGGCATGGCTGGCAGTGCGGGATTGGCGGTTTGGCAATCTCCACTTGCCAATGGGGGGTATTGGAACCCGCGAGGCATTTCTTACGGCATACTACGCGGCAGGGGGAAACCATCTGGAGGCAGAGCGATTGCGTTGGTGGGAAATTTTAGGCAATCTTAAATGGGCAATTTTCTGCCTCTCTCAGGCAGACCGTCATCTTTCGGGGAAAGAACCGAACATCGAATATGCCGCATTGGGGCGGCGGGCGGCGGAAATGGAATGGGAACTATTACGGCTGATTGAGGGGGAAAATGAGTGGGGAATTGAACCATAAACATGAATCTTAAAGCAAAATGCCCCGATTTCCCCGCGCTAAAGCGACGGGGCTAATAAACAAACGGCAAATACACAAAACAGCTTATTAGGCGCGTCCCTTTAGGGCGCGGTGGCGCGTTACAGATTTAATTTTTTATTAGGGTCGGGAATACATTTCATTATCAAAATCAAACATCACCCTCAAACAAATCCCGTACCTCATTCCGCACCACCTTCCCCCCCGCATTCCTAGGCAACTCGGATACAATCTTGATTGTGCGTGGCACTTTGTATTTCGCCAATCGTTCCGCCGCATAGGTTTGTAATGCTTCTATCGAAACCCCATCTTCCCGGGTAAGCACCACCGCCGCCACCACCCGTTGCCCCCATTGTTCATCCTCAATACCCACCACCACCGCTTCCGCCACCATCGGGTGCGCCAACAACACTGCCTCAATTTCGGCGGGATAGATGTTCTCCCCCCCGCTAATAATCAAATCATTGCGCCGATTGACCACGTACAAACAGCCCTCTTCATCTACATAGCCTAAATCACCTGTATGCAACCACCCGTTTCGGATTGCCTCTGCGGTGGCTTCGGGACGGTCAGCGTAACCTACAGTCACATTAGGACCCCGCAGGAGAATTTCCCCAATTTCGCCGGAAGGTACAGGTTGTCCCTCGTTTTCAATTCGTAATTCGGTGGGGAATAACGGTTTCCCCGCCGACCCCAATTTGCGTAGCGCGTCCTGTGGGGCAAGCGTCACCGATTGGGAAGCCGTTTCGGTCATGCCATAGGTCTGCACCACTGGAATCCCCAACTTTGCACAACGTTCTAACAGCGGTTGGGGGCAGGGTCCGCCACCTAATAATACGGTGCGGAGGGTAGACGGATATGGCGTATCCTCCCGCGCATCCAGCAACCGTTGGAGCATGGTGGCGACCAATGAAACATGGGTAATACCATGATGGTCCAGCGCATGATTGACCGCTTCGACCTCAAACCGCTCATGGAGTTGCAGGGTGTTTCCGTAAATGACACTCTTAAAGAGCATGGACAACCCACCCACATGGAACAAAGGCAACACTAACAACCACTTGTCCTCTTGCCGCATCCCCAGATTCAATGACGACCCCATCGCGCTCCACCAATGATTGCCATAGGTCAGCATTACCCCTTTGGGTTTCCCTGTGGTGCCGGAGGTGTAGAGGATGGAATGAAGATCGTTAAGGGAGAGAGAAGAATTACGTATTGCGTATTGCGTATTGGGTATTGGGTAACGGGAAAGATTCAGCGTGGGAAGTCGGGTAGATTCAGATGCGAGGGAGGCATGGGTATCATCGGTGAGGAGGAGGGTTGCGCCCACATCCTGCATTTGCCATGTAAGTTCGGCGGAGGTGAGGCGGGTGTTGAGCGGAACTATCACCGCCCGACATTGAATGAGGGCATGAACCGCTACCACAAACGGCAGACCGTTCCCCATCAATACTGCCACCCGGTCATTCGCTTTTACCCCTTGTTCGGTAAGGATATCCACCACTTGCGCGACAAGGGCGGCGAGTTCATGCCACCTATATTTTTGTACGCCTTCGATGGTCTTAAGCTCAAGTGCCGTTTTGTGGGGTGTAAGTTCGAGGCGTTTGGTCAGCCAGTTAGGGAGGGTTGTCATATGCAAAACTCAGAGCGGGTAAGCAATCGCGGCAAGGACACCCTCACGGGTGATGTGAGGATAAGAGATTAGGATTGCTTCCACTGTTTCACCTGCCGCTACCATTTCTTGAATCAGTTCAACGGTAATTCGTGTTCCCACAATGACAGGTTTGCCCATCATGACTTTGGGGTTCACCACAATCAATTGTTTTTCCATATGCGACCCTCCTTAATATAAAGAATATTGTCCGCTGTAGCGGTTCCCCGTCCTAAAGGACGGGGCTACGAAATACGGGATGGTACAGAACATCTCCGTATTTTATCGAACCACTTTTTCCCCAAGACCAATTCACCTTTCTACCCCTCCACAAAACTCTGCCACTTGCGCCCCATCCAAGATGATCCCTAACCCTATTCCCGGCGGCACAGCAACCATTCCGTTCTCTGCTTGCAGAGATTCACGTATCAGTGTCCCTTCCAACAGCCCTGCCGTTGCCAACCCGCAAGGCAATAGCGGTAGCGGCAGAGCCGCCGCCACCTGCAACGCGCCCGTAATCCCTACCCCGCTATCCAACAGGGAAGTAACAATCACCCCTTTGCTCTTTGCAATTGCTCTCTGCGCGATCATCGTTGCATCTAGGGGTCCACCCACAATCATGGGTTTAATCACCAATACATCGGCGGCATCGGTGCGAAGCGCATCGTCAGCAGAATTTATGTCAACAACGCTCTCATCGGCGGCAATTTGAATCATCGGAAATTGCTCCCGCAACATCCGCATCCCCACCCGATGGTCTGGCGCAATAGGCTGTTCGACCAATGATACCCCCACTTCAATCAATAAGGGCAACATCTTCTGCGCCTGTTCCATCGTCCATGCCCCGTTGGCATCCACTCGCAACGCTATATCCTCTCCTACTACCTCCCGCACGGCTCTTACCCGTTCCATCTCATCGGCAACCGTTCCCGCCCCCAACTTCATCTTGACACAGCTAAAGCCTTGTCTTATCACCTGTTCCGCTTCCCATTGCAACGC
>CBKYSX010000508.1:0-3918 GCA_966690745.1 uncultured Ardenticatenales bacterium | reverse complement strand
ATATATCCGTTGACTTCTAGTAGGAGGCTAATCAAATACAGCCCCACCGCTACCCCCACTTTTTGGAAAAAAACGAAGAAGCCGTAGAAAACCCCTTCGCGCCGTTGCCCCGTTTCCAATTCATCCAGTTCTACCACATCGGGAATCATAGACCACGGTACTAAGAAAGCGGTTGCCACCCCTACGCCTGCCAGCACCCCCAGTACAATCACCACCCAGTTATCCCACTCCGGTTGTACCGAGTAAAGCAACAACGACACCACAATCCAGAAAATCATCCCCCGGTAGTAGACCCCTTTTTTGCCGATACTGTTGCTTAGCCTTGCCCAGATAAAGAGCCAGACAAAAGCACTACCCTGTACCGCCAGAATCACAGGGGCAATTAAATCGGGTTTACGGAGCCAATAGGTTGCATAGTAGACCACTACGGTCTGTACAATCTGTACGGTGAGCCACGACAAGAAATAAATCCCGGTGATATAGCGGAAGGCTTTGTTGCTGATGGCAATTTTCAACCCTTGCAAAAACGGAATTGCCTCCTCATCTTTCACCGGGCGTTCATAGGTGCCCCAGACCGAGAAAAAGAAGGGTAAAGTGCCCAATACTGCCCACAAGGCTATCGAAGCGAGATAGCCTTGTTCTATGGTTCCGCCGCCGTTGACAACGTTGTCCACGACAATCGGGTGTAGCACGGCGGCAATTAACCCTGCCAGAATGGAAAAGGCGAAGCGATAGGAGTTGAGCGAGGTGCGCTCGTTGTAGTCGCTGGTGAGGGCAGGGGTAAGCGCGGTGTAGGGGATGTTTACAACCGTATACATCGTTTTATGGAAGACAAGCGCAAGTAAATAATAGGCGGCGAGGGCTGTACCGGATAAGGGCGGCACCCAAAAGAGCAAAAAGAAAGAAATGCCAAAGGGGATTGCACCAAAAAGCATATAGGGTCGCCGCCGTCCCAAACGGGTTTTGGTGCGGTCTGATAATGTTCCCACAATCGGGTCGGTAATGGCATCCCACAGAATACTAAGGAGTAAGACAAGTCCTGCCTGCGACGGAGGCAAACCTGCAATATCGGTAAAGAAAAAGAGGAGAAAAAAGCCGGAAATAGCCGTAACGATGGCGGGTCCGACATCGCCCGCGCCAAAGGCAATTTTGGTGAGAACGGGAACCTTCTCACTTTTTTCCACTTCAACCGGAGCATTCATGGGGGTTTCCTCCTCGAAACAACCCTATTGGGGCAGGACGCAGGACGTAAAACGGTATCTAACCACAGAGAACAGAGAGGTCACAAAGAACGGAGCCAGTCGTACTATAAGGCATAAGGAAAAAGTAGGCGATTACAAACAGAGTTGAAGATTATCGTCGCCGGATGAGGAAAGGAGCCGTTCGCCCGTGTTTGGGTCGTACCGGGCAATAATCAAACAGGCAGGCAGGGTTCCAATAGAAGTAGGAAGCACCAGAGCCGTTTGTTGGGTGACAATATTCGCGGCGGCAAAAGCAGGTTCGGGGGGCAGATCCCGTTTGGCGAGTAAAGTTCCTTCTGCGTTGTAGAGTTCCAGTACCGTACGCCGTTGGTCAGAAGCGGTTGCACCTTCCGCTACACGCCATTCCAGCATCACGACCAACCCCCCTCCTGCTCTCACCTGTTCGGGAGAATAATGCAGGGCAGTGAGTTGTTCACCACCCAATTGACCTACATCCGAACGGCTCGCGGTAAGGGGTCCCGGAGCAACATAGGCAATCAATTGCACATCATTGAATTGCCACGCCTCGCCCCGTATCAGCGTGGCATTCAGGTTGGGTTCAGTAGCGACATCCGGTTGCCATAGCACGGCAAAGAGCCTTTGATGGGGGTGTAATTCATCGCTGTTCGCCGTCACTTGCCCGCTTTGAATTCCTGATGCTCCTAACGGGTTCACCTGTGCGGGGTTATCAATGAACAGAACATCATCAGAGGTCAGCAGGGGAAGTAAGGTTGCGCTTAATGGCTCATATGTATCCCGTACCGAGGCTGGGACCAGCGCGTGGCGGCGTTGGGCAAGGATAATTTCATCCCCATTCGGAAGTGGTTGAGTCCATACGGTTTCATAGGCGGCGGCAAACAACCCTTCCGGTTCGTTTAGAATCTGTTGCAGGGCAGTTGCCGCTTCAGAGGAGATGTCGTTGGAAATCCCCGTTTTATACAAGACGAAGGGGCTATTAAAGAGTTCGGCATACGGGGTGGTGGAATCTTTGGTCAGGGGAATTACCCGCACGATGCCGGGCGCAAGCATTTCAAATTCGGCGCGGAGCGTGTTTTGGTGCAGTTGGGTTTCGTTGATCAGCATTGCCACCGAAACTCGTCCGTCTTCTTCTACATTTGCCTGTAATCGTTCCAGAACAGATGGCGCAACATGATACGCCGCCGAACTGACTCCGCTATCCGGGTAGTATTGATAGGTTCCATCCACCATCAAACGGACATTCTGGAATGTCTGCCCGATAGGTTCCGTTTGGGGTAAAGTTAGGGTTACGAATTGGACAGATTGCCACACCAAAACGATTGCCAATAAGCCGGATGCTAAAAATTTCCATGTGGGGAAGGGGAATCCACTATGACGTATTCCGTAAACTGTCAGAATGGCAACAGCGGGGAGCAATGGAGCAATCGAACGGGCGTGGTCCCGGAAGGGGGAGAGGGTAAAAATCAGCCACGCAACAAAGAGGCTTGCTCCGATAATTTTGATCCCGTGCGGGAGGGTTGGAGATTGCCTTCGTATCATATCGGCTGACGTTGTTCTGCGACCGAAAATCAACGCACTCAAGGCAATCGCAAATATCAACAACCAGACTATACCACCCTGTTCAAAGGCAAAGGCATTGACATAAAAGAGCCAAGTGTTTGGGGACAAGTAGGATAAAAGGGAAAAACCCCCCATCTCATCGGGTCGCCCTGCATCCCCCAGAACCAAATCGGTGAACAATTCTGCAAATTGCAGTTCGGGAAAATACCACCAACCCGCAACGATGAGGGCTGTTACCCCTACCATAACCAGATTACTCAATCGGGACATGTGGGGGAGGAGCCAATAATATAACGCTACCGTATAAATAAGCCCCCATAATCCGACAAAGAGCCAAAAGGGGCTATCCGCCAGCGTAGGAGCCAACAGCCATACCGTGATGGCGGTAAGCAGAACACTGCCACCCAGGGCGAGGGCAAAGGTGCGCCCGTTGAAGGCGGGATGGCTACGCCAATCGCGTCGGTACTGCCATAGCAACCAGAGCACTCCCCCTGCCAGCAATGCCGGAATTGTCCATTTCACCAATAGTCCGACCCCTACGGATACCCCGAACCAAAAGGAATGCCGACGCGAGGCAAAGCCATTGGATTGTGCCAAAAACAAAAATGCCAACCACAGTAATAACGTGACCAACGTTTCCTGATAATATAAACGCCCCAATTGAAAAAGAAGCGGAAGCGTGAGGGTTAGAACAGCACTCCACAAGCCATCCCATTCATCTCCTACGGACCGCGCAAAGAAATAGACGACGATGCCTGTTAATACCAACCATACCGTATTCGACCACAATGCGGCATCATAAGTGCGCCCCAGGAGGGCATAAAAAGGAACCGTAAAAACATAGGAAAAGGGCGGACGGTGTTCGCTGACTTCCCAAATGGTTTGAATGGCTTCTCGGTTGGGGGTTTTTAAGGCATCCAACACTTCGATGGAACGCACCAAATGCGCCCCTGCATCATTGCCGAGGATGGTTTGATTTTGGGTTATCCAACTCCCTTGTACTGCCAGAAAGAACAACAGGACAACGGGTAGAAGATAGAGGGCGATACGTGAAGAAGAGGATTGCATACATCAGATGGAATTGAGCTCACTGCCCTGAAGGGAGGAGGCTAAAAAGCCGGTATTGTCGTTTGTTTAT
>CBKYSX010000507.1:0-3921 GCA_966690745.1 uncultured Ardenticatenales bacterium | reverse complement strand
GCCGATTGCCCCCAGCGCAATATCCCGATAAAAGGGATAGCGATTGAGTAATACCGCTTCAATCGTTTCCCGAATTAATGCCTGTCCTGTAGGGTGGTTTGCGACCTGTGCCAGCTCATACCCCAACATTCCGCTTTCCCCCGCCGCCACTTCTTCATCGGCGAAAACCAGACTGGACACCGGGTCAGATTCTCCCGCCGCTAATTTGGTGCGGTAATCCGCGACAACGGCGGCAGAGCGTTGCAAATGTCCATCTGCCGCATGGTCAGCAACCGTGGGAGGCAGAGTATCGGAGGTCGGCGCACCCAAACGTACCACCCAGCCCTGTTCGTCCATCCCATCTGCCACCTGTTGCCCCAGCGTCAGCGCCATCCGCCGCCATAGCAAATCTACCAGACGGTTTACGGGGTAGTTGGGGGCGCGGTGAAAGGCAAGGGCAGTATGCAGGGTTTGCTCTGCCGCTTGCCATGCCCCCGCCAATGCGGCTTCCCACGCAATCAACAAATAGAGCATGACGACCCATACATTTTGTAAACGGGGGGGTGTGCCGTAATAAGCGGCAATTTGAGTGGCAATCTCCCATCGGTGTTGGTCTAAGGCGGCAAAAACATCATCGGAGACTTGTTCTGTCTGATAAACATCCCGATAGGTGCGTACCAGATGGGTCGCCCGATACAATTGCTCTGCCCGAATCGCCACCCCCAACGCACGTTGGATATCTGCCAACGCCACACGAATATCTTGTAAGAACCGTTGTTGGCTGTCGCGGAATGTAGGGGATGTATGGCTTGTTACCAATTCATAGAGCGTATCAGTCTGCCCCGCCGCTTCCAGATGATAGGTATACCATCGCCACGCATAGCCGTTTTCTTTGTCCCATGTTTGCCATGCCCCCAAACTGCTGACAAGTTGGGTGTGAATCGCTTGCTTCGTCGGGCTATCCAACGGCTCCAACAGGTAGGCGCGTACAATATCATGCAATCGAAGTTGTTTGGACTCAGGTCGGCGGTCTAAGGTGAGCAATAGGGACAATTGCCACAAACGGCTTAACAAACGGTCAGCGGCAACCGGCGCGAGGTTTCCTGTGGTTTTCCAGAGCGTGATTGCAACCGATAGCGGGATGGCGGTATCTTCGGGAAAGAGAGAGAGTTCGGTCAGCCGTTGCAATTCATCGGGGGTCAGTTGCTCCAAACTAATTTTAAGAACGGCTTGGACGGCTTGTCCTTCATCGTCAAAGGCAGTTACGCAAAATTGGGTCAGGGCATCTTCCACATAGGCAAGCGCATCGGCAAAGGGTGATTGTTCCCCGACCACCCGGTCTACCAGCGTACGGTTGACCAAACTCAGCAACAAAGGGTATTCCCCCAGCCGTTGTGCCAATTGTGCCACCCGCCCCGCTTCGGCGGGGGTAACGGCAGGAATACCATGCACCAGCAGGGCGCGGGCTTCGGTATCAGACATTCCGGCAATCGGAAGGCGCACGGCATCGTTCGGGAAAGCCGTACTGTTGCGGGCAGTAATGATTTTGGCACAGCGAATCCCCTGTAAAAAGGGCTTCGCATCCTGCTGATTCCAAACATTGTCTATGACCAACAGGCATTGCCGTTGCCCCACTGTTTGGTTCAAGCGATCCATTGCCGAAGGCAAATCGGTGAGGCTGGTGCGTTCGCCGCCCAATGCCGTGACCCAATTCAGCACCTTGTCTACCAGTGCCAGTTCGCGGGTGCGTTCGTCCATTCTGCTGTTTTGCCCGATATGCACCCACAACACCCCATCGGGAAAGGCGGCTCTCACGGCAGGGTCATGGCAGATGGCACGTACCAATGAGGTTTTGCCATAGCCACCCGCGCCATGTACCCCGATGGTCACGGGTTGTCCCTGTTTGGTAACGGGGTTTGCCAACGTGTCGCGCATTTGGGTGAGCAGGTGATGTCGCGGAATATCAGTTGCAGGTAGGGCTTCGGCTTGAAAAGGCACCGTGCGCTGAACCGGGGTAAAGAGCTCGCCACTCGCGGTACGGAGATATAAGACCGGCGTTCCCCATGCCGCATCGCCTTCACCTCTTTGCAATAACACGGCTTTACGCCCTTCCGTCACCGCCGCATCCAACGGTTGCCCCGCCGCAAGGGTGCGATAAAAGGTTTTCGCAAACAGTATGGCAACGCTATCGGGGATGTCATATTGCATTGCTACCACTGCCGGTAGTGCGCCGCTACTAATGACCCGATGTGCCACCCCCGCCAATTGTTTAACGCCCCCGCCCTGCCCGCTTTTACACGCCGCCAGCACGACCAATCGGACGGACGTGCCATCCAACAGTGCAAACAAATCCGACCCTTTGATTTCAACGGAGCCGCCATGTCCATCTTCTACAACAATATACCCTTCGTGGGTGGCTTCGTTCCAGCCGCCATGTCCGTCAAAATGCAGAATGTGGGGCGTAAGTGTGCCAAGTGCCTGTTGCAGAGCGGGAATTGTGGCGGCATGAATGGTGGTAATCGTACCGCGCCCCTGCCATAGCGGGGAGAGCCAATCCCCTTGACCTGCCTCTAATGCCACCCGGTCTACCGGATTGGCAACCAGGCGCAGAATATTCGCCTCTTTCTCCACCCGTAAAGGACGCACCGCCACCCCTGCCCGCGCCACCCCCCTAACCAGTGAAAAGCGCAGGCGCGGCATCAAAAATAATTGTGCCTGCGGGTCATAGAGCAATTCCCACGGCAACCCTTCCAATTCATCGGCAACCACTTCCAGCCGCAGACGTATCTCCCCTTTCTCCTGTTCGGCATACGCCTGTGCTTTGTTCCATAGGGTAGCAATTGAAGGAGGAAAAAGCGTTGTATACAATGCTGATCCTACCGCGACCATCTCCGCCGCACCGGGGGCATAACCCGCCCGAACGGTATCCAACGTGGCGACAAGAGCGGGATGGGTTAATGCCGTGACATCGCACAGTTCGTCTAAAATCACCAGCCCCCGTTCGCCCCGCGCTGATAGTTTGTAGGAACCGGGGGTTCCGGTCAGGGTCACGGTAAAATCTTCGTATTGGTGTGGTTGGCTCATAGCGCACTCCTCTTGATAGAATCAACTATATCCGATTCATAATTGGGAATGCAATACGGGAAAGGAGAGACGAGAAATGGGAAACGGAAAAAGTATCGTCACAACTTCTCCTTTCCCCTTTCGCTGTTGCCTTTGCCCCCCTCTTACCCATTGCGCCTATTTTTAACTGTTATACAATCGTCTTACTCTTTTATTCCGCATTCCGTGTTTGCAATGGGTCGTGCCATTTATTCCTGCAACACGTATCATGCACCGTTTGGAGTTATCATGGCAGAAATTGAAAATCGTCCCATCCCCAATGCGGCATTGCGTACCCTGTTCAAAGCGATTGAAGAAGTGATGGGCGAAAACGGACTGAAAGCGGTTCTAAATTTGGGCGGATTGCAACGGTATATCAATAACCTTCCCCCCAACAACCTTGACAACGATGTACATCATGCGGACTATGGCGCGGCACAACAAGCCGTGGAGAATTTTTACGGGGGAAGGGGGGCGCGGGCAATGTTGGCGCAAATCGGACGGGCTACCTTCCGCTACAGTCTTGAAGAACAACCGGCGGTGCTGGGGTTGGCGGGGCTAGCCATGCGGATGTTGCCCGAAACCACACGAATGAAATTGGTATTGGGTCGAATTGTGGATGCTGGGAATAAAAAGCTCAATATGGGGGTAGCACTCACCGACGATGAGGAGAAATTCACCATCCATTACACCGCCTGCCCCGGAATGCACCGGGTTCGGGATGAAGATACGCTCTGTTGCTATACCACTGTAGGGGTCTTTCAAGAAGCCACCCGTTGGCTTTCCAATGGCAAGCATTTCCGCGTTCAGCAAATGGATTGTAGCCGTAACGGAAGTGAA
>CBKYSX010000506.1:0-3925 GCA_966690745.1 uncultured Ardenticatenales bacterium | reverse complement strand
TGCAGAATAAAACCAACCGTCAACATGGCGGGAAGCGTAAGCCATATTGCCCACCCATAGGTTGCCGACAGCGCAAACGCCGCCACTGTAATCAGGACGACTACGCCCAATTTTAAGACCCCGAGGGCATCTTTTAAGCGGGGAAAGTCCTCCAGCAACTCCAATGTTGCTTGCGCCCCCACCACTCCTTTTTCGATCATCGCCCGCACACTAGCGCGGCTGATGGTGCTCAGTGCCGCCTCTGCCGAGGACAGCCATATGATGGGGAGCAGTGCCGTTGCCGTCAGCAACCACACTGCCCAACTACTTCCACTCTCGTCCAACAGAGCTCCTTGATGGTATCCCTTTCAATAGGGCTTATTACCATCAAGCCGATAGGTGCGAATGAGGGGATACTTCGCTTCCCTCCGCAACAGTGGCATTTTCCAGAATGGAGAATGCGCCAATGGTGCAGTTCGCGCCTATCGTTGTGTTACCTTTTAGATAAACATTGGGGTAAATAACTGTATCACGCCCAATGGTTACGTCCGCTTCAATCCATACGGTGGAGGGGTCTACCAAAGTGACCCCTTCCCGCATCCAATGGTCACGCCGTTTCTGCCACAGGACGGCACTTGCCGCCGCCAGTTGCACCCGGTCATTGACCCCCAACACTTCCCGTTCTTCAATGGGTATTGCCTGTACGGTTCGACCCTGAATTACCGCCATTGCAGTGGTATCGGTCAGGTAATATTCTCCTTTCGGAGAACGCCCTAACTTTGCCAGATGGTGCCAGAGCCATGCCGCCTCAAAAATCATAAAGCCGCTATTGCTCTCGCGGATTTGTTTTTGCGCATCGGTGGCATCCCGTTGTTCCACAATGGACATCACACGCCCGTCGGCGGCGCGGACAATTCGCCCGTACCCTGTAGGGTCGGCGGGCATAAACGAAAGCAAGGTAATCGTTGCCCTCTGTTCCTGATGGGACACCAACGCACGGCGCAGGGTTTCTGCTGTAATCAAGGGGGAATCTCCGTATAGCACCAAAACCGTATCGGCAGTGCTATCGGTTAGGGCAGGGTGTGCCTGTAAAACGGCGTGCCCCGTACCAAGTTGTTCGGCTTGCAGGGCGAAGGTGACATCGTTCCCCACCGCCGCTTTGACTTGTTCCGCCCTATGCCCCACCACCACAACAATATTTTGCGCCCCTAATTCCCGCGCCGTAGCAACCACTTCCGCCACCATCGGGCGACCCGCCACCGGATGGAGCACTTTGGGCAATTCGCTTTTCATGCGGGTGCCTTGCCCCGCCGCCAGTATCACAATATCCAGATTCATACCTTAAAAACGGGACGCAGGACGCAGAAAGCAAGCCTGTTTATAAAGACACCTTCCGGTATCCCGCTTTCCGTCGTTCTCCAACAATAAAGCACCGTGAACCAACGCATAGACCTCTGCGCCGGTTACGGTGCCAAAATTTAGGGTATTCCCCTTGCCCTGCTGGTAACTAGGGTCAGGTTCGGAATTGTCAGGAGACACGATAGCTATTAATTCGCCGCCCGGAACATTCTCTTACCGCTTGCGACAGTTCTCTTTCTTCTCGCTTATATTTTACGCATAGGGGGCATGTGTGTCAATGTACCTGCCGGGAATTGATTATTTTCTCATCGTTTCAATGCCATCTTGCACCCTATGTCACCCTATGCAATACTAGAAGCACAGAAGTTTTTGCAAAGTGCAAGGTTGGCGTTTTTGAACACAAATAGATTTGGTAGGAGCAGGGTATGTTCACCCCGGAAACGGTGATTCACAACCGGTATCGCATTGTACGCTCAATTGAGGGCGCAAAAAACGAAACGTATGAAGCGTTCGATACCACCCAACAACAGAGGGTAAAGTTGCAGGCATGGGCAACGCCCGATGCCTCAACATTAGAGCGATTGCGCCATAATGCAAACGCCCGAAGCCGGAGCCGCCACCCGGTTTTGCCCGCCGTAATTGAGCATTTTGACGCGGGCGATCAGTATATTACGGTGACGGAATGGATTGAAGGAAGCACCCTGGCGGAACAGGCATCCGTAAAAGGAGAACCTTTTGCCCCCGCCGAGGTGTTGCAGTGGGCAGAACAATTGCTGGACGGGTTGATGGTGTTACACCGACAGGTTCCGGTGCTGGCGCACGGGGATATTCGCGCCGACAACATCATTATTACCCCATCCGGTACCCCCAAATTACTCGGGACGAGTTTGTATTCCGTGGGTGGAACCCATGCGCCCACCGAAGAAAAAGACATTTACGATACCAGCGCGTTGCTTTACCATCTGTTGACCGGGGTGAAAGCCCCCACAATGGCAAGCCGAAGCGAACGGGGCTTTTTACCAACGGCGGAGATGTTAAACCCCGCCGTACCCCCCTCGCTGGGGCGGTTGCTGGATCAAGGGCTTTCCGCGCAATCAGAAGAGCGGTTCAAAAGTGCCTTCGCGCTCCAAAACGCACTGAAGCGAATCGTTGAGCATCTGAATACGGATGAAACGGTGATAGCACCCCCGCCACCACGCACCACGCCATCGCTTGCCGCCAAGTTGCAACAGCGTCAAACTGCCGTGAATGGAGATTCAGAGGGATCTACTCCTGTGGACACCCCCCCTGCGCAGGCTTTAGGGGACGTTCCTGTTGCTCCTGACCCGACGACATCCCCTATCTTGTTGGAATCGTTGATGGCGGAAGCCCCCCCAACAGAGGAAAGTGCAGTGGCGGAACCCCCTTCAGACGCACCCGAGCCTGCCGTTTTTGGCTTTGAACCGCAACCGATTGCCGCCGAAGCCACTAATAGTGAAACGGAGCCGGAGGAGATACCAAATCCTGCACTCGATCCGTTTAAGCTATCGTTTGAATCTACAGAGCCGCCCCCTTACAGCGAAGCGGAACGCCCGACGGAGCCACCTCCGGCAAGCGAACCGCCACCATCGCCGCCACCCCCACCCCCCAACAATATGAACCGCATGTGGTTCGCTATGGGGGTGGGCTGTCTGGGGGCAATCCTCTGTGTCTGTTGTGGTCTGATTGGCGTGGTGGCGTATCAGTGGGATACCTTTATGGCGGAGATTGAAGCATCCGGTATTTTGGATGAGGCTCCGGCGGAAGAAGAGGAAAGCAACAATCCTTTTAATCCCGATAATGGTATTGGCACCAACGGGGGTGATGAGGAGAACGGGAACAATGAAGGGGGAATCACCGTTTCAGTTTTTGATATTAAAATCGGTGATTGTTTCGCGGAACCGTCCGAAAGTGAATCTATCAGCGAAATTACCCTGACCGATTGTGACGACCCCCACGATAACGAGGTCTACGCATTTGGCTTATATCCCGCAGATGATGGCGCGGACTTTCCGGCAGAGGAAGATTTAGAAGAATTCGCTGACAATTTCTGTTTCGAGGAATTTGAGGAATATGTAGGTATTCCTTACAGCGATTCGATCTATTACTACACCTATTTCCAACCCACTGAGATGTCATGGGAAGATGGTGACCGCGAAATCGTCTGCATCTTATATGATCAAGATGGACAAATGGAAGGGAGCAAACGAAACAGCCAAGAATAAAATCGTTCGGTCGGCACTGTCGCAATCGTACCCCCCGTGCGATGTAAAGTGGGATTGCAACTTATCCCCCTCTATTTCCGTACTATTTCATGTTATCCGTGCAAGGAGGAGAATTCTACCTATGCGTACCAAAATGATGACGTTGTTGTTAGTAGTCTTTGCCGTGTTTTTGACAGCCTGTGGCGGTGCCACGCGGGACGATGCCGGAACCATTACGGAAGGCGGTGATGTAGACGTATTCACCCTGTCGGTGGGCGACTGTTTCAGTACTGAAGCCACCGATGAAGTCAGTAATGTCGGTGGTGTCCCCTGTACAGACCCGCATGACAGCGAAGTGTTCGCCC
>CBKYSX010000505.1:0-3925 GCA_966690745.1 uncultured Ardenticatenales bacterium | reverse complement strand
GCACCGGTCGCCAGGTTAATACTGGAGAATTGGTTGACCCCTGCACCGATGTAGCCCACATAGTAGAGGGTACCGGTGGAGTTGTCGAAGTCCATCCCTTGCGCGAAGTTGCCGTTGACCCCGGTGGGACCAACGAGGGTTGCCGCGCCGGTGGCAGGGTTAATGGTGTAGAGATTGTCATCGGCAATGCTAATCCCGTACAACACACCGGTGGTGGGATGTGCGGCGATGTCAATCATCAAGGTGACGCCCATCGGACCGACCAGAGTGGCGGCACCGGTGGCGGGGTTCAAGGTATAGAGGAAGGAACTGGTCGTATCCCCGGAAACCCCGTAGGTCACGCCGGCGGTACAGGAATAGGTCATCCCGGTCCAGGTTTCTGCCGCACCGTTGGTGGAGGTTCCAATCGGAGTGATGGCTCCGGTGGTGGTGTTGATGCTCACCATTTGGTTGGCGGCATCGTCAATCGCTACCAATGCGCTGGTATCATTGCCAATGAAGTCACCGGCATAGTAATTCTGCCCGGCAGTGATGGTAGAAATCGGGGTAATCGGTTCCAATGCCGCTGTGTTGCTTTGGAAGAAGATGTCCGGCGCGGCGCGCAGGTCTACCCCGTAGAATTGGGTGCCCGGCGCAGGTGTCGAAGTGGGCGTATTAGTAGCGGTCGGAGTGAATGTCGGTCCCCCCGGCGTAATCGTCGGGCTGGGGGTCGGGGTCGGTCCGCTCGGTCCAAACAACCATGCGCCTGCCGCAAATACCTCAGAGGTAGCCCACGGAAGCGCAATTGAACCTGTGTAGGTCATCACATCAAAATCAAAAATGTGGACAACCCCCCCGGCGGTAATGCTGTCATCCTCAATCAAGTAGGCTTTGCCATCCCCCACCGCCAATCCGTCAATGTCCGTTTCTCCGGCGGGATAATCGGCAATTTGGGTGTTGGTACCGTCGTTATTGACCTGTACCAAACCGCGTAAAGCGGTGTTCGTCACATCATTGGTGCCGTAGAAAATCCCGGTATCGGGGTCTATATCAAATCCGCTTAGGGTTTGATTGGCAGTGGCGGTATGTGCAAACACCAGCGTTGCAACCGCAGTCGTCTGGTTGATCGAATAAATTCCCTCCGGATTGGTCGCTGTATTGGCGACCCGTGTACCGTAAAGGGTTCCATTGTAATAACCCAGCCCCTCCATTACAAGGGAGGCACCGTCTACCGAGCTGGTAATCGCCGCTACATCCGTAAGGGTGCTTGTCGCGAAAATATACTGGCTCAGGAATGAGCCTTCGCTGATATAGAGAATGTCATCATCGTAATCGTAGGCGGCTCCCCAAATTTGAATACCACTAAAAAGCGGAGTCCATGTGCCTACGGCAGGGTCAGTGGTTTGCCCGGGAATCGCGGCATCATCCACCCCGGCAAAGAGGGGATTTAAGCCCAAACTTTGGGAATAGGTGCGAATCGCAGAAGCATCACGGGCAGGCGGGTTGGCGGCTTTTTCAATTTCCGCAACCGCTTCCTCTGATTGTACGCCAACATCAGTACCAAGATCAGGGGGGTCTTGCGCTTGCACGGAGGTTGCAAAGAACATACTGACCACTGCAACCAACAGTGCCAGAACAAGCAGTAAACGTCTTGAACTGCGGGATACCTGTGAAGGCATGAACGGCTCTCCTTTCCAAAATAACGCTGTTTTGTAACCTTGACCCGCCTACCCTCCACCATCTCCATAAGCGAGGTCTATGTTCAATGCCTATTCATAATGAGGCATAGAAGCCGAAAGAGGTTGAATACGCTTCGTTGGGTATGCCAAAAACGACGCGAGTTCCTTGTAAAATGGGCTTGTACACTCATTGATTCACCTAAGTGAATCAAAACCCGTTTCAGTTGCGCGATTGTTTGTGTTCCGGAAAGCCTATGCTTTCCATGAAAAATTACCCTGAACGGTCATTGTGACCATAAAGCGTAGCGGTGGGGATGCAACCATCAATGATGAGCTGAATGATGGTATGTATATGGTTATAACGGGGGAATTAGCGGATGAGATTATGTTAAAGGTATGGCTGGACCTGTACCAATACCTTAGTACTACTTTACTTGGATATGAATAAGATGTCAATGCCTTTTTTTACATTTTCCCAAAATCGCACCGTTTTTATATCTTAGAAATACCAAAGGTGCGGGTAAGAACAAGCACTATACGCTTTTGTTTTTCACACTCAAGCCTGTTACTTTTATATCTTTTTAGCGTAAGAACGGGAAAAAATGTACCCTCTTTACCAGGGCATAAAAAAAGCGGCGCACCTATGGGTGCGCCGCTTTCGGGTAATGGATTGTTGCCACCACTACCGCAGTAACAACGTATTTATTTTTTGCGGCGAGCGACGATTACACCGAACAAGCCACCCAGAACACCGAGGGCGAGGAAGGCGTAGGGCAGATTATCGCCGGTGGTCAGGCGCATATCGGTCATCGTAACCGCAGTCGGGAATCCGGGCTGTACCCCTGCTTGTGCGGTGGTCGTACCCACATCAATTTCAGCACCAATCAAGCCCAACACTTCCAGAATTTCAATCCGTAGTGCAACCGCTTCGGCACTGCTCTGGGTGGGCGTAACCGATGTCATTTCGACCGGGCGAATCGTGACAGAACCAATATTGAGGTTGAGCAATTCCAGATCAATGACGGTTCCGGGGTCTGTATTGGAAATTTCTTCGCCTTGAATTCGCAGGTTGACAAATTCCGTATTGGCGTAGGCAAATGCACCGCCTTCGGAACCGTCGCTTCCCGCGCTGGCGGTGGTTGAAATCACATCGGCAGAAACCAATTCCAATGTCGCCAGTTGGAAGGGCACTTCCAACACCAACCCATCAATTTGGGTATGTCCGGTGCTAACCAGCGTGCCTTCGTTGTCTACATCCGTATCAGCCGTACCGGTAATCGCATCGGTGGAAACAAGTTCACTCGTTCCTAAAATATCCCCATACACCACCAAGCCCGCAAGCGACCAATTCATGTTGGTGTTCACGGCGGCTTCAGTGGTCAGCGAGCTGGTATCCATTGCCAACGCGCCCACATCAATCAGATCCGTGTCAACGTCAATCAACGAATCGCTGTCGGTATCGGCATCCGGTCCATCGCCGAGGGTATGTTGCGAGGCAACGTTGATCAGGTCCAGACCCAAATCCGGGTCCCCTACCGCTACTGCAACATTAATCCCCTCGCCTGCCCCGGCGGTGGTAGGCGGGTTGACTTCATCAAAAGATTGTACGGCTTCCATCGTCCCGATATCAATGGAGAGTTCGGCAACCGTCAAATCCAACGCCAGATCAAGGCTTTGCGACGTGGCACCGCCGTTAAATGCCGTAGGCGAATAAGCAAACGCGGGCGAGAAGGTGACGAGCGCAAGGAACAATGCAAGAACAAAGATGGAAAAGCGACGTGTCATAATGCGACCTCCGGTTTGTGACCTTTGCCACGGTCTATGGCAAAGGAAGTGTGGAAGTGGGTCAGTTCCGCAATGGTTTTCGGGAGGTAGCGCACCCCCGAAAGTTTCAGGAACTTCAGCGAACGGATAACAACCCATGATAACTGTTGGTAGCGGCAACATTTATCATTATCGAAGTAATGCTCTCAAATGATTTGAGATTTATTACTGCTATGATTATTGACGTGATAGACAACGGGTAGGGATTTATAAAAAAAGGGATTATTTAGGGAATGTAGCTATAGTACTAATCTTCATTTTACCAAAGACCTTGTACTTCGGGACTAACATAAGATTTCTTTATCCTCATGTTTACCGTCACAGGACGATTGGCTCGACGTAAGATGAAGAAATACTACATAGCAGATAAATGAAAATTGCTCACAAATAAGAAAGCACGGCTATTCAAGTTGAATAGCCGTGCTTTGCTACGAGAAAATATG
>CBKYSX010000504.1:0-3938 GCA_966690745.1 uncultured Ardenticatenales bacterium | reverse complement strand
ATGATGTCGAATTGCAATTACTGGATGAGGTCGGCTATCAGGTAACGGTAGTTTTGGAAGGGTGGCGTGCCCAAAGCGAAAGGTTGCAAACTATTGAGGGGTTGGTTAGTACTTATCGGGAAGAAGCCGAAGCCTTACGCAAATCAGCTCTGGAAGGGGTTGAAGCCGACCCTGCCCCTCAAACCGACCACACCGAGATACGAACTTGGGTCGAAGAAGCCGCCCGCAACCTGCACAATGTTGCTTTTCTGGGGCAACATCCGATTGCCAAGTTAAAAAGCATTACCCCTTATATCGCTTTGAAAGAGGGTCAAGCCGAAACCCAATTAGATCGGGGTCAAGCGGTACGGAAACTGCTTGAAACCCTCATCGAACGCTTACGCCCTGCCAACACCAAACCCCCCGAACCGCTCCCCGTGGAATGGCGGCTCTATACCGTACTTCATGCCGCCTACATCGAAAACGTCCCCAACCGTGAAATTATGAGCCGCCTCTATATTGGCGAAGGCACCTTCCATCGGGCGCGGCGGCAGGCGTTGGATAGTCTGGCAAGCACCCTTGTTGAATTAGAGCAAAACGGGACAGGCTAGAGAAGTGCATGTTGCATAGTGCATAAAGACACATATATAAGTACAAGTCTGGTCTTCGTTGAGGCACGATTTACTCCCCTTCTATCGGCTATACCATTCCGGAACGGCACTTTTTGGCACTTTTCAGTGTTGTAGTGGCACGTTTTCCCTCCTAGGATAGGGGCAAGTGGCGGAAGAATAGAGAACGCCATTATCCCTGAGATACCCGCAAGGAGGGTAAGATGAGCAACAATGATTTTATCGGGCTTCAGCAGGACACCGAGGCGTGGAAAGCCTATACCAAATTGGCGGTTGGCATTGCGTTGACCTTTAGCATTGTGGGGTTGTGGTTTCTGCCGTTGGGCTGGTGGCTGAAAGCCTATATCCTGATGTCGTACTTCTTCAGCCTGGGAAGTGTGATTACCATGACCAAAACAATGCGAGATGAACACGAATCCAAGAAAGTCGTGAAACGGTTGAACGAACTCCGCGCCGAAAAAATTATCAAAGATTACGAGTTAGCGGCGTAAGGTTACAAAGTCAAAGGGTGGAGTGTGATACTGATACTCCACCCTTTTCATTTCGGCTTAGGAACGCACCCCTTGTGCCCCTTCGCGGCTGGCGGCACTAAACGCTGTGTAAATCGCTAAGCCGTAAAATAGAAGGTCTATCATCTCGAAATTACGGGTAAAAATAGTCGTCACAAATGACAACTCGGAAGGGCTAAACACCTCGGCGAGCGATATGCCGCGAATCCGCATCACATCACTTGCAACCGCAAAAAGGTTGCCTAGTATAGTTCCCCCTAAAGCAAAGATAGCGGCGATAACCCCGTGAAGCAGATTGACACCGCGTCCACCGAGCCGCACGGCAATCCCGACGATAATACCTACCCCGATTGCCAGAAGACCCACTTGCCAGCCCGTAATCGCAACAATTGCGCCCCACAATCCGGCGGCAACCAGCGCACCCACCGCACCGCCCAGCAGTGCGCCAATGATATTAAAACGCGGCTCGCCTCCTACGGTTTCGACCAAGGGAGGGGGTGTTTGAGAAGACGGGGGAACTATCGGGCGATTTTCCATGAAAGTTGCTCCTGTGTGCGGTAACAACGATAGAGAGTTGTCCCTACTATAAAGGAGGTAGACAACAATCGGCAATTTTGCAACGGAGTGCCCCGTTTCTATGAATTGGTTTCAGTCATGGACTGTAATATCGGCATAGAGCCAATGTTGCCTCGCACCGATCAAGTGCATAAAAAAAGCACATTCCTGTAAGAATGTGCTTTTTTTGTGAGTGTGATGCGCATGGAGGGACTCGAACCCCCACGAATTTTACTTCACTAGCCCCTCAAGCTAGCGCGTCTACCATTCCGCCACATGCGCTTATTTAATGGTTTCGTGAGTATAGCGTAAGTGGCGTACCTGTCAAGTTTTTGCGGATTCCGTAATCCGTGTAGCGTATGGGCAGACTGATAAGAAAACGCCCATATCAATGACCTTCATCACCCGTCCGCAAGTCTCTATACTCCATACCCGCTACTGGCTTGCCATTGGCGTTTTTGCCCTTCTCCTGTTGCTCCTCGCCGCCCTGATTGTGGCGGCAGGCAGTCGGGCGCAGGTGCGGATTGAAAGCATTACCCCCACCAATGACCAGCTTATTAGTACGCGCCCTGTATGGCGTATCAGCTTCGCGCAAGCCATCGCGCCCGCTTCAGTGCAGGGAACGCTCCACCTCTCCCCCACCGTACCGCTTACTGCCCTATGGGTAGAAAATACCCTAGAAATCCGCCCGCAACGGGCATTAGCACCGGGACAACCCTATACGCTCACCATCGGAACGGGCTTGCAAACCACTAATGGGGTAGCGTTACAAGGGTCGCCATCATGGAGTTATACCACGCGCCCGCCACGCATCGCCTATGTCATGCCCACCGCCGGACCGGGCGAATTGTGGCTAAGCAATATAGAAGGGAGCGCACGGCGGCTTTCAGCGGCAGGGCAAGCGGTGCGGGATTTTGATGTTCTGCCCGATGGAAGTGCGATTCTCTACACCGTAACCGAAGCCGAAAACACGGAAAGCCTCTGGCGGGTTGACACGGAAACCGGGGAGATTCGGCGGCTGACCGAAGGGGTGGGGGTGGTGCATGAATCCCCGCGTCTGCATCCTTTAGGAGATACCCTTGCCGTCCAGATTCGGCGTGAATCCCAGATCGCGGATACGGGGACGCGCCTCGGTATTCCGCGCCTTTACTTGATGGATGCGAACGATGGGAGTGAAATTGCACTGCTCTATGGCGACGGACCCTATGTTGCCAATTTGCCGCGCTGGTCGCCCGATGGAAGCCAACTTGCCTTTTACGATACCGAATTGGGCGCGATTGGGTTGACCGACCTTGCCGCCCCACCGACCTTCTTTCAAGCGGCGGGGGCTTTCCTTTGGGAACAGCCCTGGTCGCCCGATGGCGTATTCCTCACCTACACCCTGCCCGACCCCTTAGATAGTAACAGCCCTGAAAATATGGTGGTGCGCGACCTGCTGAATAGCAACGAAACCATTTTGACTACGCCCAATCTTGCCCCCCGTGCTCCTGCCTTCAGCCCCGATGGAACCCAACTCGCCTTTAGTTTTGATTCGTTGGGGGCAGGTGAACGGCAAGGGGGCATCGGGCTAATCCGCACCAACGGCACGGGGCAACGGATTCTGATTAATGAAACCAATGTCACCTATTCCCAACCCCTCTGGTCGCCCTATGGTACATGGTTGTTGTACGGACGCTTTAGCCGCGCCGAAGGGCAAACCACGCAAGGGCTGTGGCTGATGCGGCGTGATGGTACGGAAATCCGCGAGATTGCCCCGGTTGGTTTGCGGGCAAAATGGTTGCCTTAAGTTTGTATCCTTCGATAGTCATTCTGCGTTACTAAACGCTAAACGAAAACGCAACACAACGTTGTTGGCGGCTCCCGGCTATTGCCATAACCCGGTACTAGCTTATGATGACCTTATGGAAGTCGTTGTACAGGTCAAGTGAAAGGAGCCGTTACAGATGTCATCACGCCGTCATTACGCCATTGTCTTCTCAATTCTGCTCTTCGGAATCACCCTATTGGGAACGGTTCATCTCGGAGAAGCCTTGCCCGTTGTTGCCGATAGCCCTGACATGAGTTACCGTCCCCCGTCCGGCAATCCGCACATGGGCGTGTTTACGCCTGCTCCCGGTTACCGCCGTAGAATGCCCACGAACATGGCGCAAGGCATTCCGCTACCCCCCAATTGCAACTATAACTACGACGAGTTCGGGTATACCCCCGTTGGTATTTCGATTCCTGATGGTGGCATCATCACCAGCACCATTACCATCACCGGTGC
>CBKYSX010000503.1:0-3953 GCA_966690745.1 uncultured Ardenticatenales bacterium | reverse complement strand
TCATTCATTCGATTGCATAGTGCGTGATGCATGGATGTAAGGGAAGGCTTCGGGTGCAGAAGATGCTCGCTGTATGGATATGCGTTACCCCAACCTGAAGGATGGGGTTAATCAATACGGGAAGCTACGGAACCTTCCACATTAGTATCCAAGACATCTGTATTTAATAACCCCGTTCCTTTAGGACGGGGCAAGCCATCAGAATTTCGCCTGCTCCTCATACATAGCAATTTCCCTTACATCCATGCACCACGCACTACGTAACAACTATCTATTTCGCTTGTCTGTTAATCAGCCCCGCCATATACCCCGCGCCGAAGCCGTTGTCTATATTGACCACGGAAATGCCACTGGCGCAGGAGTTGAGCATGGCGAGGAGGGCGGCGATGCCGCCAAAACTCGCGCCGTACCCCACGCTGGTGGGGACGGCAATGACGGGCACACTGACCAGACCCGCCAGCACACTGGGCAACGCGCCTTCCATCCCCGCCGCCGCGACAATCACGGTTGCCTCTTGCAGGGCAGGCAGGCGATGGAGCAAGCGGTGTAGCCCCGCCACGCCGATGTCATGGAATTGTAGCACGTCATTGCCCATCAGGGTGGCGGTGAGGGCGGCTTCAGCGGCAACGGGCAAATCGCTGGTTCCGGCGGAAACGACCACCACGCCCGCTTTTTTGGGCGCAGGGTTCCGTTCCAGATAAATCGCCTTCGCTTCCTCGTGCCATTGCAATTCCGGGAGCAGGGCGCGGGCGGCTTCATAGTGGGCGGGGGTGGCGCGGGTTCCCAGAATCATATCGTTGTGCTGTGCCAACCGTTCGGCAATCGCGGCGGTTTGCTCCGGGCTTTTGCCCGCGCAATAAATCACTTCGGGGAAGCCTTGCCGCAGGGCGCGGTGATGGTCCAGCGTGGCAAAGCCCATCTCTTCAAAGGGCAGGCGGCGCAATTGGGCGGTGGCTTCCTCTAAAGAGAGAGTATCATTTTTGACGGATTCTAATAAGGCGCGGACGCGCTCTTCGTTCATATCCAACCTATCTATCGTGCTTATTCTGGATAAGTTCTAGGTTGATGCGAGATCATTTCTGGAAAGCGGCGACGTATAGGTTCTCACTTCAATTCTTTTATCTTCCATAGTATTTCCGAACGGTGTAAGCGTAACATGCCAGTATTCTTGGCTCATCCACTCTATTTTTTCGATACGTCTTATCTTCATAGGAATGTAAAGTATATCTGAAACTTTAAAGTCAAAGCCAGATTCGGGGTCATCTTCTGTCAATATGGCAAGTAGCCCATAGTTTGGACTAGTTGGAAATTCAAGTTCAACTTCCTTCCCTGTATCAAGCCGTAATGTCGCTTTAGTGTCAATGGGTACTTCTAGTGACTTGATAAGGGGATACAACATGACTTGGTACTTTGCATTTTTTATTCCGTATACTTCGGTTTCCGCACTATCGGAAACGTCCACTGGAAATTGAAACTGCAATCCAACGCTTACGATATTCCCTTCCTGCAAAGGTAAATTTAGTTCTGAAGATTGCGCGACTAATCCGCTTCCGGGGATAAATCGTAACGATTTTGATTGAGAATTCATGTTTAGAACGATTCCCCAAACTTCTCGCCTGTAACGGTCATAGAAGAAGGGCGAGTTGATGCAACCCGCCCTGTGAAGGAAGATGATATTCGTGGGAAAGGGGATGTCAAGCACGGCGGGACGCAGTACGCGGAAAGCAGGAACGACATAACGCAGGGGCGCAAGGAGGCAAGGACGCAGGGGAGAAAAATGTAGGGGCGACAGCATCCGCCCGAAATGGTTACATGCGGTTGTTGCGGAATGAAACCGATTTTGTAAACGGGCGGGCGTATGGCATCACGGATGCTTCGCCCTGCCGTAACAACGGGACGCAAGACGCAGGACGCAGAAACGGCAACCCCTCCCTCGTTCGTAGGGTCATCGCTACGCGCATGTGCGTTGCACACACCTTATGGGGCAATCGGCATGGAATTTGTGACCCGCCCGCCGTTCGGGAACGCGGAGGGTCGGTACGGAGCACGCGGGTAAGGTAGGTAAGGTGGATAGTCAAATAGGATACTCCTGTGCGATTTACCTACCATTGCAGAATGCCATATTTTCCTGTTGCTACAGAAAGTTGGGTACCTATACTTCATAGCATCCTCTATTGACACGGGGGCTACGACTTTCGGAAGGTGCTTATGATCTTCAAACGCATCAAGGTGATGTTATGGTTATTGGGCGTTGTGGCGGTGGGTATATTTTTATGGAAACCCCAGCAGACTCTATTTTTTGTTTTTGATTCAGTGACACAAGTGGTTCCACGGTTTCAACTGAGTGCGATTCCTGCTCCGCCGGACGTTATGGATAAGGAATCTGCATTAGGACCCTTCTTGGGAGAATCTCAATTTATTCGATACCATACTACGCTTCCACCGGAAGAAGTATTCTCCTATTATGAACAAATTTTACCCCGCCAGGGATGGACACTGGAAATTACGGAAAGGAAATGGTTCTATTGCCTAAGGGTTGAGCGACAACGGGAACGCCTAAGTGTTATGATTGATGAGAATAGATGGGGCAATACAACAATTCAGGTTATGTTTACCAGTGTGGGGCTGATGTGTTAGTTCTCCGCTTTCTGCTTTTCGTCGTGACGGCAGGGCGAAGCATCCGTTATGCCCCACGCCCAATGGTCAACAGATTCCATTCATGCTCCACACCCATTGCGTAACCGTTATGGGCGGATGCTGTCGCCCCTACTTGCCTACTTGTGTGTTGGGAAACATTTGTAGTTTGATTGTGGAGGTATTTCTGCTAGGTTAAGAGGCAAGATGGCGCAAAAAGTGGTCGGGGTTTTTCAGAAAGGCTCTCGTCACGGTGACGTGTTCCACGTCATCATAGGCAAGGGGCTGAATCGCGCCACCATCGAACCCATAAATCGTCGCGCCGGGGTACGCCATCAATAGTGGGGAGTGGGTGGCGATGATGAATTGTGCGCCGTGGTCTTGCACCATCCGGTGGAGTAGTGCCAGCAAGGTCAGTTGTTTCATGGGGGAGAGCGGGGCTTCGGGTTCGTCTAACAAATATAACCCGTTGGGAACCAGCCGCGCTTCAAACAACGTGAAATAACTCTCGCCATGCGAACGGGCATCCAAATCATCGCCATACCGTTGTTGTAGATCGGCAAGTTCGCGGCGATAGGGCATCTTTGCCAGATTTTTGGCATACTCAGACCGTCCTGCGTATTCCTCATCTACCACTTCGATTTCCCGTTCCAATTCTTGCCGAATCGCACGGGTGCTTTTGGTGAAGCCGAAAAAATCTTCGGAACGCATAAAAAAGCCCGCGATTGCCCGTTGGTTCCACACCAGCTTGAGTTTCCCGACGATACGTTTCATCGCCCCCAACGATTCATCGGTGCTGACGCTTTCACTCCCGACCGTAACTGCGTCCATTGCCAACGCCACCGCTTCCAAAATCGTGGACTTGCCGGAGCCGTTTTCGCCCACAAAAAAGGTGACATCGGTAGGGAAGGATAATCCCTGTTGTGCCAGCGATTGCACAACAGGCACGATGAAGGGGTATTGGGATTTAAGAGATAGGGGGATTTTAGGAAGGGTGATGGAACGGAGGTGAATAGTCATGGGGGTACTTTATCATATGCCTACGACGACAGTCACGCCCATCGGGGTCAAGATTAAGGGACATAGTAAGGGATGTCCACCCCGCCCGCTAGTTCCGTTACACTCCCCTAACGGCTACCCATAAGCGAAACGACCACGAATAGTGTGCCGTAAATATCATAGCTTACTAGTAGCCCCCGGTGGAGCAACGCGGAACCGGGGGTGGGGTATTCGGGGGCGAAGCATCGTTCACACCATACCCCCGCCCGTTTACAAAATCGCTTCCATGCCCAACCCCCATCCTTCTCCCCCTCTCCAAC
>CBKYSX010000502.1:0-3958 GCA_966690745.1 uncultured Ardenticatenales bacterium | reverse complement strand
ACCGCCGAGGCGTGGACATTCAATTCCACTGCATTGTTGACCAACACTGTGCCTTCTGTGCCATCGGAAAGATATTCTTCCATCACCGTGGCTTGCGCCTGTTCTTCCACCACAATCAGCGTGTGGGGGGTCAGAATCACATCGGTGCTATCCACCCAATGGACAACTTGCAGAGCACGTTCCAGCACTACGCCTTTCGGCACATAGAGGAATGCCCCGCCGTTCATCAACGCGGCGTGCATCGCCTGGAATTTGCCTTCGTCGGCGCGGACGGTTTGATGAAGAAAATGACGGAGCAAGTCGCCATGTTCCGCGACTGCCGTTTGCAGGTCGCTGAAAATCACGCCTTTTTCGGCATACTCTTCATCCAATTCCAGATAGGCAACGCCATTATCGCGGCGCACCAACAAGCCGCCCCGTTTGTCCTGATCGCGCAGAACACTTTGGATTTTGGCGGGTAGTTCTTCCAGACTTCCGGCAACGGTGGGTGTGGGGGCAAGGGTCAGCTGGTTCAGTTTGCGAACCAAGGAGCGGACATTTGACCGCCGCCAGGGTTCATCCTTGCTCGAATCAGGGAAGGGGAGTGCGTTGTAGGTTGCCCATGCCGCTTCGCGTTCGGCGCGAAGCCATGCGGGTTCGTTGCCCTGCCCGGCGAGGGCGGCAACGCTCTCCACAGAGAGGGGTAAAAGTTCTTGGGTTTGTGTATTCATTTCTATTGTTACGGGGTGCGTGGTGCGTGATACATGATGCATGAATTTGCTGGAAGGCGGCTTTCCAAAACAACATCTCTACATTTTAGTTGTAGAAGTTTACAGGATAACCAGTACTTCTCCTTAAATTCACGCACCATGCACTACGCACCACGCAACGTTTTTATCCTACGGACCCTTCCATCTCCAGCTGGATCAGCCGGTTCATTTCGACAGCATATTCCATCGGAAGTTCTTTAACGATAGGCTCAATGAAGCCGGCAACAATCATGCCCATGGCTTCATCTTCCGGCACGCCACGGCTCATCAGGTAGAAGAGTTGCTCTTCCCCGACTTTGGAGACGGTGGCTTCGTGTCCGATGGAAACATCATCCTCGCGGATGTCAATGTAGGGATAGGTATCGGAGCGGCTGTGTTCGTCCAGAATCAACGCGTCACAGAGCACGTTGCTCTTGCTGTGGTGCGCCCCTTCCAACACTTGCACCAACCCGCGATAGCCCGCCCGTCCGCCATCTTTAGAGATGGACTTAGAGGTAATCACCGACGAGGTGTAGGGCGCGGCGTGAACCACCTTTGCCCCGGCATCCTGGTGTTGCCCCTTGCCCGCGAAGGCAATGGACAAAATTTCACCGTGCGCGTGCGGTCCCATCATATAAACGGCAGGGTACTTCATCGTCAGTTTGGAGCCGATGTTGCCGTCTACCCATTCCATCGTCGCGCCTTCTTCACAGACGGCGCGTTTGGTCACAAGGTTATACACATTGTTCGACCAGTTCTGAATGGTCGTATAGCGGCATCGTGCGCCCTTCTTCACGATGATTTCCACAACAGCCGAGTGCAAGGAGTCGGTCGTGTAGTTCGGGGCGGTACAACCCTCCACATAATGCACGTAGCTGTCTTCGTCACAGATAATCAGGGTGCGCTCGAACTGTCCAATGTTCTGGGCATTGATACGGAAGTATGCCTGAAGGGGCATTTCAATCTTTACGCCTTTCGGCACATAGATGAAAGAGCCGCCCGACCAGACCGCCGTGTTTAACGCGGCGAATTTGTTATCGGAGGAAGGAATCACCGTACCGAAATATTGCTCGAAAATTTCAGGATATTGAATCAAGGCGTGGTCGGTGGAAAGGAAAATAACACCCTTCGCTTCCAATTCCTTCTTGATATTGTGGTAGACCACTTCCGATTCATATTGCGCCCCGACCCCGGAAAGGAACTTTTGCTCCGCTTCGGGAATCCCCAAACGGTCAAAGGTGCGCTTAATGTCTTCGGGGACATCATCCCATGATTTTGCTTCGCCGGTGGAAGCCTTCATGTAATAGAAGATGTCCTGAAAATCAATTTGTTGCAGGGAATCACCGCCGCCCCACGTGGGCATCGGCTTCTTGAAGAAAATTTCCAATGCCTCCTGGCGGCGTTCTGCCATCCATTGCGGCTCTTGCTTCATCCGCGAAATGTCGGTGACGACTTGTGCATCAAGCCCTTTGCGGCTCTTGAACACGTATTTGTCGTCGCTGTCATGGAAACCGTATTTTTCGGCATAGCCACTATTGATGGCTTGTACCTTTTCGGCTTCGCTTAGATGTTCAAAGGATTGATCTGCGTTCGCCATTAGGCTGTCTCCTTCTCTCCGTATGTTTCACGCACCCACTCGTACCCCTTTTCGTCCAGCGTTTCCGCCAATTCCGGTCCGCCTTGTACCACAATTTTGCCATCCAGCAGAATGTGAACGAAGTCAGGTTTGATGTAATTAAGGAAGCGTTGGTAGTGGGTAATCACGAGGATGCCCATTTCGGGACCCAGCAATTGGTTGACCCCATCGGCGACAATCCGCATTGCGTCAATATCCAAGCCGGAGTCGGTTTCGTCCAGAATCGCAATTTTCGGCTCCAGCGTTGCCAACTGAAGAATCTCGGCGCGTTTCTTTTCCCCGCCGGAGAACCCTTCATTGAGGTAACGACCCGCAAAGGAGCGGTCAATGCCCAACTTGTTCATTTTATCGGTGAGGACGCGGCGGAATTCCATCGGGCTGATTTTCCCCTGCGATTCGTCGCGGCGGGAATTAAGCGCGGTACGCAGGAAGTTCGCTACGGTCACACCCGGAATCGAAATCGGGTATTGGAAAGCGAGGAACAATCCCTGGCGGCTTCGTTCGTCCGCTTCCATTTCCAGAATATTTTCCCCGTTTAATAAGACTTCGCCGCCTTCAATTTCGTATTTGGGGTGTCCCATAATGGCGTAACCGAGGGTGGATTTCCCTGCCCCGTTCGGACCCAGCAACGCGTGAATTTCGCCCTGCTTTACGGTCAACGTAACACCTTGTAATACGGGTTTGCCTTCCACAGAAACGTGAAGGTCTTTGATTTCCAAAACTGCCTGTTCAGACATGGGGTATGTGCCTCCGGGGGAGTAAATAGTGGGTATTGCATTCCTCTAAAAATAAGACGAGAACGCAATAATTTTCTTGTTTTTAGTAGGCTAATCGTAGCATTGTTGACTATTTTCGTCAAGATTTTTGACCGTTATAGTTTAGAGTGATTCAAAACGAGTGCAAATAGAAAAAAACTCATTTTTTTACATAGGTTAAAACTATACATGGGTGATATTTTTTGATCAAAAAGAAACCGTGGTGACATGTCAACCACGGTTTCCTAGTAAGTCGGAAGGGTAGGGGAATTTTACAATGGAGTGATATGGGTAATGGGAACCCATCCGGCATTGCCATCGCTATCTGTCACCCAATACCACCCGTTCACTTCTTCACGGATGGTAACGGTTTCCCCTTCTTCCACGCTTAATTCGATGGCGTTGTACTCCTGAATGGCTGTCCCTTCATCACCATCCCGTTTGATAAAGCTTTCGGGAACCCAGCCCTCTTTCCCATCGGCGTTGATACACCAAATCCAGACATAGCGTTCATCGTCGTTCCATAAATCACGTTTGGTGATACGGACCGACTCGTTCGCTTTCAGGGTAATCGGGCTTTCATAAACCCGTTGGTAGGCTTGAGTAACGACACCCCGTTGAAAAGCCATGAAACGATCCTAGCTGGGTTTTTCTTCTGCCAATTCATAGATTTGGCGGGCAAGGGCAAAAACAGCCGTACCAATCCGCGCCATATCCCCGGCTTGCATCCGCACCAGTTTTTTGGTGGTTTTTTCGCTATGGGTGGCACGATCCAGCCAGAAGAGAGCGACTAAGGACCCGACGGCGGCTCCGATAATCGCCCCGATAACAGTAACTTG
>CBKYSX010000501.1:0-3958 GCA_966690745.1 uncultured Ardenticatenales bacterium | reverse complement strand
TGAGTGCCTGCGCCCGATATTGTTCGGGGGCGGCATAATAAGGGGTGGCAAAACGAATGGTTCCCCGTGTAAAAGGAACAGAAGGATAGCCATAGCCCCCTTTGGCAATCCCAAAATCCAGAAGGGCGGCATTGCCTTTAGAATTAATCTTGATATTACTGGGCTTAATATCGGCGTGAATCAGGGGTGGTGTCTGCTGGTGCAGATGTTCCAACGTAAATGACAGTTGGATCCCCCATTTTATCACATCTTCGGCGGGCAACGCCTGAATATGCTCCCCTATTCCGATCAGCTCCGAAAGGGTTTTGCCTTCCATATATTCCATCACCAGATACCAGATACCATTGGCACGGAATATATCGTAGGCTTGCGGCACCGCCGCCCCGTCGGGTGGGAAGCTTTCCCGATCCAGCGTAATCAGAATACGGGCTTCTTTCAGAAAGGCGGATTGCAACTTCTGAAAGTAACTGGCTTCCAATTCGTCGGGGTTAAAAAGGATTTCTTTTAAGGCAACACGGGTCTGGGTGCTTTTGCGAATTGCCTCATAGACCGCACCCATACCCCCCACCCCCACAAGGCGCACCACCCGATAGACATCGGGAACATCACCGTTGGGGTTCTCAACCACATCGTTGGGTTGCAAGCGGGGTTGCGATGCTTGCGGCGGTGGAGGAGGATTGTTCATGGTTAGCGGCTCCAGCGCAATTGGTAGGTACGTGCCCCACCCGGCTCGGTCGGGTCGGGGAAAACCCGGATGTAATAGGTTCCGGGCGTTAGGGTAAGCGGACCAATCTGCTCGGCATTGTTGTTATTATTGTTCGAGACCCCTAGTTGGGATAAGCCACTATTATAAAGATAGAGGTCAAAATCGCTCCCCGCCGAAATGTTAAACATCTGGACGGTTACCAGCGATTGGGTTGTTAAGACAAAGCGGTAGTAATCACCGGTGTCGCCACCCGGAACCGTTCCATTGACCACCGTTCCCTGACACATCGGCAGGTTCGCATCAGCGTTGGAAATACCATTGTTCGGTTCCTGGTCACTACTTAAGCAGGGCGATGGTTGATACCCCCGAACTCCAAGGGGTAGGTAGACAGAGGTGGGAAAGAAGGGGCGGAAATCACGCCAGAAAATATCGCGGAAGCCATTGGTATCACTCATCACCAGAGTGGTGGCATCCGAGAAAAAAGTAACCGATAAGCCATCGTCACTGAATTGAGGCGTACCGGAATCGGCATCTTCTTCGCTACCATCATAGCTGGTGGCTACCTGGTGTACAAAACGGCTCTGAACGTCTTTAACCACCGCATCTCCAATACCATTGGTGTCATCAGGGAAAAGGTTGTCCGCAATCGTATTAAAGCCCACAAACCGCCCATTCGCACTAATGGATGGGTCGTAAGAGGCACCATTGGCGCGGATACCATTATTGGCTACCGAAATCAGACGGGTGATGTTGGTATCCCGGTCATGCAGGAAAATATCCTGTACATCGTTGGTGTCATTTGGCACCACATTGGTGGATTCCGATGCAAATGCCAGATACCGTCCATCCGGTGAAAGGGCGAATTCGGGGGCGGCACCTAAATCTGCCTGCGTGCCATTCGTGCCAACACTTAAACGACTGACTACAAAGGTAGTGAGGTCAATCCCAAAAATATCAGGGTGGTTATTGGTATCACCCGTAATCAGGTTGTCGGCTTCTGAATAAAAGACAACATAGGTTCCATCTGCCGAAATACGGGGGCGGCTCGAAGGTGCGTTGCCCGGCGTGTTATTGTTGGAGATTGAAATTTTGGTAACACTATCGTTGACACGATCCAGCCAGAAAACATCAGACCAGTCGTTATCATCCACCGGAACCAGATTGGTGGCAACCGAATCGAACACAATATGGTTGCCATCATCCGACAGGTCGGATAGGAAAGAGTCACCATTGGCTTCTGCCCCCGTATATCCAACAGAAACCCGCTCTACCGTGATGGCAGAGGTATCAGGGTTCCGTTCGACCAGGAAGACATCACTGAAACCGGCAGTGTCCGATACGACAAGGTTGGTGGCAAAGGAATAGTAGGTAAAGAACGTAGCGGTGGGATTCATCATCGCCCCACCCGAACTATCATTGGCTTGTACGCCGTTAGGGCGGCGCGAAATCAGCTCGGTGGTTCCCGCCGTGCGATCCCGCAGAAAAACATCTACGGCACTGTTGGTGTCGGTAGTCACCAAATTTGTGGCACTGGAGGTAAACAATACCAGATTGCCATCCCAAGAGAGTGAACTCTGGATAGAATCCGCATTGGCAAGGTTGCCGCTTAATCCTACCGAAATTAATTCCGTATCATTGCCCGATCCGCCTTCGCTGGCAGGGACACGGGCAGTGGCAATGGGCGTGAAGATAAGTAGCGAAGTCAATAGGGCAACGCCCACTGCCCAAAAGGTGTACCGGCGCATCATAACAAGAGCTTCCTTCAAATCGCTGTGAGGAGAAGGGTAGAGACCCCACACAGGTAGATGGTGATTATTGCGGTGGTGGTGCCGTCGGGTTTGGTACAGGTCCATCATCACCGCCATCATCAGGCGGTCCCCCACCTCCTGAGATAAAGAAGGTGCGTGTTTCCGAGGTCGTACCGGATACCACGCCATTTGCACCCACAATCTGAACCGACCAGAAATAGGCTTCGGGGTTTAAATCGGATAACGTGACACTGGCACTCCGCGTTGTAAATTCCCGTTCCGGTACATTCGGTACGGATTGTTTCCAGATTCGTACCTGATAAGCATCGCTCGTACCTAATGTTTGCACTTGCCATGACAGGGTAATGGAATTGCCCTGCGAGAATGATTCACCATTCTGAGGAGCCGCCAACGCCACCGAACTGAACTGCACTCGCGTAGCGGTCGGAGGAATTGCTGTCGTGGGTGTTGCACTTGGTACAACAACAACATTGGTGGGACGCGGTGTCGCCGTAGCCCCTGTAAATGTAGTGGCAGTGGCGGCTGGCGGGGTTTCAGTTGCCGTAGCGGTTGCGGTAGGAAGTTCTAACGGAGTCGAGGTCGCCAAACGGGTCGAGGTTGCCACGATCCCACCATTGTTTGGGGTGGTTGAGCCAGAAGATGAACCCTCGCCGGTAGGCGTACTGTTGTTGGTAATAGGTGCCGCCATCGTGGTCACTGTGACCGTTTCTACAACAGCAATCACATTCCCCGCAGTTGTAGCGGTCGGGTCATTGCTTCCGGCAATAATCGGGGCATTGGGGTTATCATCACCCCCACTACCGCCGCGCATAAGCTGAAAGCCAACCAACCCTAATAAAAGAATCCCTACTACACCTACCAAGACCATCGCCCACGGGAAAGCGCGTTTGTTGCTTGCGGGGGCATCGTCGAAAACCGAAACCGGTGCGCCCCACATATCCCCCATAGGTTGTGCCGCCTCAGTTTCGGTGGCAGGCTCATCCTCTTGCGGGGTCGGGCGCGAAATCGGATTGGGACGGGATATCGGTGTCACAATCGGGTCAGTGGAACTGACATTGGGAAAAACTGCCGGTACGCTATCCTCCACATCCGGTTCGATAACAGGAGCAGGCGTAGCAATAATAGGCGGCAGGGCGGGTGGGGGAATGTCCATTTCCCCCACCAACATTGCCCGCATAGCGGCGGCAGATTGAGGACGATCCTCCATTTTTAAGGAAAGGGCAGAATGAATAATCCGCGCCAACCGTTCCGGTACATTCGGATTTATCGTATTCAGTAATGGCAACGGGTCGGGTTCGGCATCAATGACGGCATAACTACGGGTCTCTGCCGTTGGGGGCGAATTCCCTGCCAGGAGATAGTAGACCGTTGCCGCCACCGCAAAAAGGTCGGTGCGGGCATCGGTGCCTTTGCCGCGTATTTGTTCCGGTGGGGAATAATGGGGCGTGTAAAATTGCACACTGGGGCTAAACATGGAGGTTAC
>CBKYSX010000500.1:0-3960 GCA_966690745.1 uncultured Ardenticatenales bacterium | reverse complement strand
ATCAGCCCCGTCCTCTCGACCATAAAGTGATGGACGGGGGCAACACTTCTTACAGAGGATACTCGAAAAAGGCGGTTCCGTCAACTTTTTTAGGGGTACTTTAGCGGGATAGTCAAGAATTATCAACGGTATTTTAGAGTTTACAGGTGATTATGAAACCAAGGATGATGTGGCTCTGTCAAATCTGTTCCTTCAATCTACCTCGAAATATTTAATGTGACGCAAATGGGTAGGTAAAACCGAAGGCGCAGGTAAAATTACAGCTCCTTCAGGCGTTAAAAGTGGTTTGTTGAGGTCAAGGTAATGAAAAAAGAAAGCCCAACGATGATTACCCAAAGATTGTTCGTCATAGGCTGCTTGCCAGTTTGCTCTAGGTTGGTTTTCAATCTCCTGCGTTATTCCGTTCCAATCAAGAGTGCCCGATTCAGGTTTCCAGTCCACTTCCAACAAATGACAAGGTTCGGAAGATTTAATAGGGTGTACGCCAAGTATTATAAACGCCATAAACACATTCCTCTTTCCATAGTAAGAACTACTGATTTCTAACAAAGGTGAATCCGGTCCGCCGTTTTGCTTTCATAAGAGCCTACCTCATATTTCCATTTATATATCATTTTACCCGATTATAACGGAATATTATTCCCCCACCCACACCCCTAACACCCTGTCATACCGACGGGTAATGCGATGTGCATGGAGAAGCAACTCATCACCTTCCCATCGGTCCAACACATAAAAATGGGTTCCGCTTTCAATAACGGTGATAGCAGAGGTTGGAACATCCACCAACAACAAGGCGGGAACCGGATTGTTGCACGGAGCCATCAACACCGAGAGCGCAATCGTGGAACCATCAGGATGCCAAAGGAGTTGTCCCGTAAGGTCCTGAGTGAAGGTTAGAGATGGGTCAAATGCAGGGAAAGAAATTTCCTGAAGTGTGTCTGTTGCCGGGGTGTAAATGGCGATGGCGGGGGGTGCATCTGCCGGAACCATCGGGAAATAGGCAACCTGTTCCGCTGTAGGCGAAAAGAGATGTCCATTACCCGACGGGGTGCTTAGCGTTTCAAGGCTTTGGGTCGCAAGCGTATATTGGTAGAGATTGCTTTCAAAGGGCAACGCACAACCATCAATAGGAATTCCAAGATACCTATAGTAGAAAGATTGACTATCAGGAGTCCACCCTAGAGCAAACGGAACTTGCTCCAACCATCGTTGCCCCGGGGTAACGGTCAATGCCTCCAACAACACCTCTTCATTGGTTTGTAAATTTGTCAGCGTAAAAGTGCCTTCTACTGGACCCTGCACATCAAAACGGGTGTAGGTTGTCGTTGCCACCCATTGACCATCCGGCGATGTCACTTGTTGTACGATTCGTGTTTCACCGTCAGGAACAACCGTCGGCGCGGGAAGAGGTAATTCGGCACCTGTTTGGGGCGTAACAGTCGGAACAGGTATGGTTACAACCGGTTCCGTAGAGATAGGGGGTATAGAGGCAGTTGCCACAGGCGTAGCGGAAGCGACCGGTGGTGGGGCAATGGTTGGCACACTTCGCTCTTCTTCATTCGGAACCGTGCTACACCCGATAACACTCCCGAACATTCCGATGATAACCATTAAGACCCACAAGTGGCGGCGCATACCTCTCGCTCCTACGGGATGGCTCCCTGTGCAACACGACTATCTAATTAAAGGAGAGGATAGCCATCGTCATAACCATTTACATCGGCGGAGCAACGGTATTTTCCTCCGCCAAATGACTTAATGTTGCATATAATGACTCATACCAATTTACAATATTGACGACGAATTCACCACAAAGGACACAGAGGACGGCAAAAAGTATCATGCCGTTCCCTGTGTCCTTTGTTTCATCTTCGTGTGCTTTGTGTTCCGCCGTAAGCCGTTCCTACGTCCCGTTTTTACCCCCCGATTTGGCTCATCCCCCGCGCCGCCGGGTAAATGCCGCTACGCAGTTGATGTCCGACAGGTTTGG
This sequence comes from uncultured Ardenticatenales bacterium, assembly GCA_966690745.1. GTDB lineage: Bacteria > Chloroflexota > Anaerolineae > Ardenticatenales > Ardenticatenaceae > CBKYSX01. The sequence goes on along the minus strand of CBKYSX010000500.1, from coordinate 1,967 downwards.
TATCTACCGCCCGTTGGAAGAGCGGATAGAGGGCATCTTCCCCTTCTTCGCGGAGTGCCTTGCGGAAATCCAATTCATGGTCGGTGAGGAGACAGAGGCGGATTTTGCCATCGGCGGTGAGGCGCAGGCGGTTACAGTCGTCGCAGTAGGGTTCACTGACGGGGTTGATGAAGCCGATTTCGCCGGGGGTTCCCGGAATACGATATAACCGCGCCTCCCCGACCAATTCGCCCCCATGCAGTGGTTCTAAAGGACCGAACGCCGCTTCAATTCGTTGGCGCGTTTCGTCATTGGAGACATACCGTTTCAGTGCCTCGTTCGCCTGTACGCCGAGGGGCATGGCTTCGATAAAACGCACATGCCAGTCGTGATCGCGGGTCAGCCCTGCCAGTTCGACGACATCTTCCTCATTATAACCACGCAAGACCACGGCATTGATTTTCACCGGGGTTAACCCTGCCTCCTCTGCCGCCAGAATCCCCGCCCAGATTTTCTCCAATTCACCCCAGCGCATCAGCCGCTTCAGGTTGGCTTCATTGATCGTATCTACATGGATATTGACCCGCGTCATTCCCGCCCGTTTCAGGTCGTGCGCCAATTCGGGCAGGAGAATTCCGTTGGTGGTCATCGCCAGCGTGGTCAACCCTTCCAATTTGCCCAACCGTTCCACAATTTCAATCAAATCGGGGCGCAGGGTCGGTTCCCCCCCCGTCAAACGGATTTTGTGAAAGCCTGCCTGTACCCCCGCCCGCGCAATTTTTTCGATTTCTTCGGGGGTTAATAGCTCCGGGCGCGGAATGAATTGCAACCCTTTGAGCGGCATACAGTAAACACAGCGCAGATTGCAATGGTCAATCAGCGAAATGCGGAGGTAATCTATGCGCCGCCCGTAGCGGTCAATCAGCCCGCCGGGGCGGTTGCGAATGGTAGGGATGGGAATGGTTGGGGTCGCAGACATGGCTTGTATCTCTTGAATCACTATCAACAGGATACCGCAGAGGTCTTACAATTGTATCACATATACTCAAAAAATGAGTATATCAGAGGGGAGAGGTAGGAGGTAAAACGTAATTGCAGTTTACCCTCTTGCAACGTTTGCACAGATGCAACGGATGCAACGATTTCGCTACCCGCATCTCTACTGCAAACGTAACCCCTATAAAAAAACATGAGGTTGAAACCTCATGCTGGTAGGCGAAGCCTGCTCAAGTGGGCTGGAATAGGAAGTTTGGAAAGGAAAAAGGATATATCGTTAATTACTTGTTTTCGTCCGCGTAATGCCTCTATTGGAACAGGCGTTGTGTTTTCCTTTTTAGATCTCAAAGTTCGAAGTTGATTATTGTTTTGTCTTCTTGATTTTAGGGAGGCGGGCGAGCAATGCCGCCCCCGGTCGCTCTGCCGTATATCGTGACATGTATCGCGCTCGCACAAATTGCCGTGCCTCGCGGGGATCCGATGGGCGATAACCGGGACCGTAGCACCCACAGGAGTCATAATCAATGCCATGTTGGATCAGAATGCGCGCGGCTTCCCATCGTTTTACATCATCGCGGGGCGGTGCTTTGAAGTCATGTCCCATCCGTGCCATTTCTTTTCCGCACCGGGGACAGATTTTAGAATCAAACGATTTCAGCCCGATTCGGCAATTGAAACAGGCAAAATGGGTACGATAGTGGTGAAATCCATAACGACACATAAGAGGGTTCCCTTAAGATGTTGTAACTTCTTCTGTAGGCGGACCAAGTTTTTCTTTAGCCACAGTCAATAAATCTTCCAATGTGTTGAAAGGCTCATTGAGAGAGTGTGGTACGCCCAGTCTTCGTAGTATCCAGGTATCTTCCGAGGAAATGATGATTGCGTGACTTCCAAACCCTTTGACTCCCATTGCCGGATTCCGGTATCTTCCCAGCACCGCAATTCCCTGTTGCCCCTCTTCTAAGTGAGAATAAGGTCGAACAACATATCCT
>CBKYSX010000499.1:0-3974 GCA_966690745.1 uncultured Ardenticatenales bacterium | reverse complement strand
CAATATGATGGTGGATGATGGTGTGGTTCCCGCCATGTACGAAGCATATCAACGGGCGAAGGGAGATTTGGCGGCAAGGTTATTGGCAACCTTAGAGGCGGCGCAATGGGCGGGGGGCGATATTCGAGGGCAACAGTCGGCGGCGATTATCGTCGTGAAAGGCGAAAAACAAGAACAACCCTGGCATGGACAACTATACAATTTGCGTGTGGAAGACAACCCCCGCCCCCTGGAAGAGTTGGCACGGCTGATATTATTGCGCCGTGCCTATATTCTGATGGATTATAGTGATGAATTGATGGTGCAGGAACGCCATCAAGAAGCCGCCGAAGCCCTCAAAGAGGCAATTCGTTATGCCCCTCAAATCGTTGAAATTCGGTTTTGGGCGGGGTTAAACCATATTCAGGCAGGCTTCCATAAAGAGGGTAAAGCCTATTTACGCGATGTCTTTCAGGCGGAACCCATCTGGCGCGAATTGGTAAGGCGGTTGGTAAAAGTGGACTTGTTCCCTAATGACCCGCAACTCCTACGTGAGATTGACCGCTTGTAAGAATAATTGAGCGGCTCAAAACCGGGTTTCTGCTGTTGAAAACCCGGTTTTTTTCTTATCCAACTGCTACTTTATCAACGTTGCAACTTAACGACACCTCTGCTATACTTCTATTAGTGTGTTATTTACACTAACTAAAGAAAGGGAATTACCAGCATGGATACTCCGCTTGCCGATGGCATTCTTTATACCGATTTTTACCAACTCACCATGGCACAGGTCTATTTCCGCATGGGGCTACATGAACGACCTGCCCGTTTTGAACATTATTTCCGTAGTTACCCCAATTATGGGGCACATCAGGCGGGCTATTGTGTGATGGCAGGGGTTGCCCCCCTGGTGGAATGGATGCAGACCATCCGCTTTACTGATATCGAAATCGAAATTCTCCGAAGCCAACAAGATGGCAGGGGTCAATCCATATTTCGAGAAGATTTTTTGGCGTGGTTGCGTGAAAACGGCGATTTCAGCCGGATTACGTTGGAAGCCATTCCCGAAGGGCGGGTGATACATCCCAACATTCCGCTCACCGTGATTACCGGTCCGTTGGCGATGGCGCAAATCCTCGAAACGGTCTTGCTAAACCATCTTAATTTTGCGGTACTGATTGCCACCAAAGCGGCACGAATTCGAGAGAGTGTGGGTGAACAGGCAACGGTACTGGAATTTGGGTTGCGCCGCGCCCAGGGGGAAGCGGCAAATGCGGCAACCCGTTCAACATTGATTGGGGGCGCGAATTTTTCCAGCAATGTGGGCAAAAGTATCGAAATGGGGATTGAACCCAAAGGCACCCACGCTCATGCGATGATTCAAGCCGCGATTGCCATGGGGATGAGCGAATTGGATGCCTTCCGCCATTATGCGGAGCTCTACCCCGATAACGCCCTTTTTCTGGTAGATACGATTGATACCCTTACCAGTGGCGTTCCCAATAGCATTACCGTATTCCGCGAGTTGCAGGCAAACGGGCATACCCCGGTTGGTATTCGTCTGGATTCGGGAGACCTTGCATACCTTGCCATCCAATCGGCACGGTTAATGAGTGAAGCAGGGTTTCCCGATACCTCCATTGTTCTTTCCAATGACCTTGACGAAATGGTCATCTGGCAAATTTTGAAGCAGATTCAAGAAGAAGCCCCGCAACGGGGTATGAATGCGGCGGATGTGATTAAACGCCTCGTTTACGGGGTGGGAACGCGTCTTGTCACCAGCGAAGGGGATTCTGCATTGGGCGGGGTCTATAAATTGGTGGCATTGCAAGATGAATCCGGGACATGGCAACCCGCGATTAAAGTATCGGAAGTTGCGGCCAAGACCCCCACGCCGGGGGTCAAACGCGCCTATCGTCTGTATGATGCCAATGGGATGGCTACTGCCGACCTTCTCACCCTTGCCGATGAACCCTTAGACGATCCTATTCTTGAATTACGCCACCCGATGGATGTGCAACGGCGGCGGATTCGGCGCGAGAGCGTAACCGTTGAAGAATTGCTGGTTCCCTTTCTTGTGGAAGGTAAACGGGTGTCAACTCCTGCCACCCTTGCCGAAATGCGGGCGCATCGGTACGCCGACGTTTCCCGTTTAGACCCCGGCGTGCGGCGGCTCATCAATCCCCATATTTACCATGTGTCGCTATCTCCTGCTCTCTGGCAACTTAAACATGACCTGATTGAACAGGCGCGGCATTCCTCGCGCTAAAAACAAGAGCGCGGCTTTTTGTACCAAAGCCGTGCTCTTATTTTGATTACCTTAACTACCGTATCGGATTTTACCCGAACAATCCCGCAAATCGTTCAAAATTAAAAATCATATATAGGAACAATACAACCAACACCAATGTCAACCCCATTAACCCCCACACCCATAAAGGCAACCCATCATCCTCATCCGCCTGTGAACGCATCGGTTGGAAATTCGGGGGTGGCGGCGCGGCTGGGCGCGGGGTAATGGTCGGGGTCATTGTTGCTTTTATGCTTGCTATTTCCCTTGCTTCATCCGGGGAAGTTTCAACAGGAATTGGTGCCGAATCGGTTTGAATCGCAGGCTGTGGGGCAGTGGAAATCCTATCACGTAGCGAGGGTCGTGCTTCAGAACGCAACGGCGGGGGTGTTGTGATAGCGGGTGGGGGTGTGTGCGCGGGAATTGTATCATCAAGTGAGAATTCGGGGGCAGTGGGGTGGGGTTCTGGCGGAAGCGTAGCAAGTTGCCCCTGCAACTGTTGCAGACGCAACCGTACCGATGGTACATGGGGATGGTTCGGCGCGAGTTGCATAAAACGGTTTAATGCCTCCACTTTGCGCCTGACATCAGGGGTTGCTTCGGACATCCATAACCATGCCACCGCATCTTTTGGCTCATCGGCAAGCCGCGCCCGTAACAGGGCAAACGCCGTGGGTTGGTCGCCATGCCGTAACGCCGTAATCGCTTCCTCGATAGGATTACTCACTCGTGCATCTCCTTAGTGAAAAAGTTAGCGACCCAATGCCGCCAGAGCGTTCTCGATTCGCCAAATAATATACACCAACATAAAAACTTGCAGGGTCATCAATGTCATTAAGGTCCACGCCCACCAGGGGGTAGCACGACTCTGTGAAACTGCTTCTGTTCCCTCTACAGGCGTAATTGTTTCGTCTAAACCCGCCTCCACAGGCAAATCCGATTGTATAACCGATTGTTCCTCCGGCTGAATCGCCCGTCGGGGTGCAGTTTCAAGCCCCTGTGAAGGGTCGCGTGGCGTATCGGGACGCACCCTCGGCATGGGTGCAGTCTCTAATAGCGACTGTAACAAATCAGGCATGGCGGGGGTATAAGCGGGGCGGGGCGCAGTTTGTAAACTCATAGGCGACGATGGAATAGACTCCGATACGGCTGTTCGCGGAGCAGGTGCAATAGTTGGTTCGGTTTTGGTCGGTTCGGGCGCAGGGTAAGCCACCCGTTCCGTGCGTCTTAATAACGATGGTTTCGGTTCTGTAACCCGCGGCGGGGGCGGCTCTTCTATCATCGGCGGTGCGATAATCGAAGGTGCTACCGGCGGCGGAGGTTCCTCTACTTTTGGCGCATCTTCCTCATATCGTATAGAAACCGACGGTAGCGGGGGCGGTGACACTTTTGCCACCTGTGCTTCCAAGTATTGCAATCGTGCTGTCGCCGACGGCACACGCGGATGGTCGGGCGCAAGCTGGATGAATCGCTCTAACGCCTCAATTTTACGGTGGATGTCCGGTGTGGCTTCCGACATCCACAGCCATGCGGTAGCATCCTTCGGGTCTCGCGTTAGACATGCCCGTAGAAGCGCGAACGCCCGCGCCTGATCCCCACGCCGGAGCGCGGCAATCGCATCGTCTATCGGATTCCTCACGCCGTATTCTCCAGAATGGCGAACCGATTCATCCCTAAGAGACCTTTCCGGTAGGGTTGTTACCGT
>CBKYSX010000498.1:0-3975 GCA_966690745.1 uncultured Ardenticatenales bacterium | reverse complement strand
GTAATTATGAGAGAGGGTGAACACCAGTTCACCCTCTTTTCATTCCGTTTGACAGGGTTTTGAGCTTGTTGCACTATTCAATCGTTGTGTACTTACTTTTGGGTATAAAATGCCCCTACCCCTTATCACTCCACATCAGTGGATTGGACAGTTTGTAAAAAATGCCCCTGCCAATGCCTGAATTGGAGTATCAATGGAGAGCCAAGATGAGCAGTGGAAATTCCCCCTCCAACCCGATTGTCCTCCCTGCTGTAACCACCCGTGACGCTCTTAATGCAGAAGAAGCCAAACACCTGAATAGCGCGTATGGGGTTGGCAATTGGACCGTGACGCAACGGATTCAGATTTTAGATAATGGCGTTTACTTGGAAGAAGTTATTGTGAGTTTGACAAGCGGTGGGACGGGGACGCTCTATTTCAACATTACGGCAACGGTTTATGCTAACCCCAATATCTGGGATGATAACGACCAACGCCCCGGCAATGGGTAATTGCTTTTATTCATAATTCGGCATTGCCTCCTACGAGGGCATGAAGGTGTGCGGGCAGGGTTTGGGAACTTCCAGACCCTGCTCTTTTTTTGCAATAGCGTTCCGAAGCCTCCTTTCTGTACCCCTAAAATAAGCGATATGGCGTAGTTGAAAACCCTCTAATTCCCTCATCCTTTTCTGCTCAAATCCGATACAATACTCATATACCATTGGAAGATTACGCTGTATCTGTGCAATTGCACTCTGACGTACATTCGCTTCAAATCGGGTTTATACGCAGGTATACCCGCTTCTGCACTATGACCGCCACCCGCTCCACCCGTTTTCTCGTGATTTTCTTGCTTATTGCCCTGCTCGCGCTTATTGTAGGGGGAGTATACGTGGCGCGGAATGCCTTTGCCCCCGTGGAAGCGCGGATAGACCCCACCGCCGAAATCATACTTCCCGTCGCAAATGGTATGGTAGGACGCAACACGCCGCTTGAAATCCGTTTTGACCAGCAAATGAATCATGACAGTGTGCTGGCGGCATTACAGATTGAGCCTGCCGTAGCCTATACCGCCACATGGGAAAGCACGGGGAATGGCGAAATCGTAACCCTTACGCCTCAATCCCCTCTTGCGTGGGATACCTCCTATACGGTAACGCTCAACAATAAGGCACAAAACAGTCGCGGACGTACTTTGGCGCAAGGTATAACAACGACTTTTGCTACCCCGCGGGAAGTGCAAATTGTTGCTATTTCGCCTGCGGACGGTATGAACGATGTTGCCCCCACCGAAGCGATTACGGTTCAATTTGACCAGCCTATTGTTGAACCAAACGAAGCAAATGGAACAGGTGGTACACCGCAACCAATAGTCATAGAGCCTGCTGTGGTTGGCAGCGGGCAATGGCTTTCGTCGGATACGTATGCCTTTTTCCCCGAAGTCGGTTTAACCAGCGGCACCGACTATACGGTGCGGGTACAACCGCAAATCGCCCCCTCGCTGGAATTGGAAGCCCCGTACCAATGGGCATTTAACACTTCCGGTCCACGACTCACCGCCAGTTATCCCTTTGATGGGGCGGGCGAAGTAGACCGCGCTACAGCGATTACCCTGTTGTTTGACCAACCGATGGATCGGGACAGTGTAGAAGAAAACTTCTTGCTGAGTACAGGCGGACAAGATGTTGAAATTGCCGGGGAATTTGTATGGACGGATGACACCTCTTTGGAATTTCGCCCTACCGAAGCCTTACAGGTAGCGACCCCCTACACTGTAACCGTTGAAGCAGAGGCCGTGGCGGCGGGGGGGATTCATGGCTTGGGCGCACCCTACCGTGCGGTCTTTACGACGGTGGATTTTTTGGCGGTAGAGTCAGTGCAACCCGCTCCCGGCAGTACCGAAGTGACGATTGCGCCCACCGATACGGTGATTGCCATTCAGTTTAACCACCCGGTGGTGCCGTTAATAGGCTTATCGGAAAAAGAAAATCTACCCAGCCCTATTACGATTGCGCCGCGTCTGGCGGGTGAGGGCGAATGGGTAACGACCAGCCTGTTTGTGTTCCGCCCTACCGAATCCCTGCAACCCAGTACGGAATATCGTGTCACCGTGCCGCAGGGGACGGAAGATGCAGTGGGGGCTTACTTGCAAGAAGCGTATGGGTGGACATTTACCACGGAATATCCCCGTGTCTTACGTTCCGAGCCGACCAATGTTCACAACTTTATTAATCCTGTCGGTCCCATCGGCTTGCGCTTTAATCAATCCATGGAGCCTGCCAGTACTGAAGCGGCATTTACGTTACGGCTGGAAGATAGCGAAGAACGGTTTACGGGGCGTTTTGAGTGGGAAGATGACCACACGCTTCTCAATTTCTATCCTGACAACCCGCTCCCCCGCGATTCCGAGATGACCATCATGTTAGGGGTGGGGGCAAAGGGCGAGTTGGGGGGCGAAACTTTTGAACCCTATTCAGCAGTGGTTTCTACACCTCCTATGCCTGGTGTTGCCGCCTCGGAACCCCGCAATGGTGCAACCAATACGCCCCGTTTTGGTGGGATTTCCTTGACCTTTACCTCGCCGATGGACCCTGAGTTGATTGATGAATATGTCACGATTACACCACAGGCAACCAATTTTCTGACGAACTATGATGAAAGTACCTTCAGCATCTATTTTTACCCGCGTAATTTTACCATGATGCCTGCCGAAACCACCTTCACAGTGACGGTGGATGGCGATCTGCCGGATGCGACAGGGCAAACCCTCGGCGAAGATGTGGTCATTCAATTTACCACCGAACCGGCACCTCCCATCTTACAACTCGCCAGTGACTACGGGCGGATAGGAACCTATAACCCCTATACAGAAACGGTTCAACTAATACGTCACCGCAATCTTGAAACATTGGATTTTGTACTTTATCGGCTCACAATAGAAGACCTGATTCGTCTCTTAGGGGACAACGGGTATTCCTTCCAAGACGACTATGTGGGGAGTACCGAAACACAGGTCGCCCGTTGGTCGGTGGATGTTGAATTGGCGAAAAATATCACCCCGTTCCGCACTTCGATTCCGCCGGATAGTGAGATTGAGCGGAGCGGCGCATACCTGCTACGGGCAACGACTCCTGACCGCATACCCTTTCAGGGGTCAACGCTGTCGCCTGAATCCAATATGGTCATGATTTATACGCCCATCAACTTAACCATTAAACGTGCGCCTACTGAATTGTTAGTATGGGCAACCGATATTCGTACAGGTGACCCTAACCCCGATACCCCGATTGCGCTGTATGGTGGCAACGGGCAGTTAATCAGCGAAGGCAGTACGGATGAAAATGGATTGTATCGCTATAGCGTAGAGGATCTGAACGAGTTGGGTTACCCCTATAATCGTATTGCGGCAATCAGTATGAATGGTGCAGGGGAACTTTTGGGGGTAACAAGTACCGGTTTTACGAATGACCTCTATGGTGGGCTATGGAATATCGAACAAAACCTGACTCCCGAACGGTTCTATGGCACGATTTACAGCGAACGCCCGATTTATCGTCCGGGACATACAGTGTATTTCAAGGGTATTGTGCGGGAGTTGGACAGAATGGAATTTCGCGTTCCCGATCTGACCCGCCCGATGACGTTGACCGTGAGCAGTTTTAACGAAACGGTTTTGCGAACGCAGGTCTCGATCTCGGAATATGGTACTTTTGAAGGGGAATTTACGCTCGACGAAGAAGCAGAAACCGGCTATTACAGTTTCACGCTGGAACAAACCGAGTTTCAAGTTTGTTACGGAGACAATACTTGCTATTACCCCTCATTAAACGGTAATTTTCAGGTCGCGGAATATGTGCGCCCGGAATTTGAAGTATTGGTTACACCGGGAGCCGAATCGCTGATTGAAGGCAACCCGATGACCGCCACTGTTGCCGCCAATTACTATTTCGGCGGGGTGGTGGCGGATGCTGATTATACCTATCGTTTATTAACCCG